>CAZCQT010000117.1:0-5782 GCA_964500905.1 uncultured Moorellales bacterium | reverse complement strand
TAGATCATGAAATGGAAGGTCCTCATGTGACTCTTGGTATGGATTTGGCAAAACGATACAAGGAAAATGCGGCAGTGATTAACGCTATTGGCTCTCATCATGGTGATATTGAACCGGAATCGGTGGAAGCCGTGTTGGTGCAAGCTGCTGATGCCATATCCGCAGCAAGACCAGGTGCGAGACGAGAAACATTAGAAACTTATATTAAAAGGTTAGAAAAATTAGAAGAAATTGCGGATTCCTTCGAAGGAGTTGAGAAATCTTTCGCTATTCAAGCAGGTAGGGAAATTAGAATTATTGTCGAGCCTGATAAGATAGATGACCGGTTTTCTCTTAGAATGGCAAGGGATATAGTTAAAAAAATTGAGTCCGAGTTGGAATATCCAGGGCAAATAAAAGTTGTAGTAATTAGAGAAACCAGAGCTGTGGAATATGCGAAATAATAAAACGGCCAAAAGGCCGTTTTATTATTTTTAAAAAATATATCAAGGGATTTAATTTATATAAAAGGAATAACGATTTTCGTGCAGAAAATAAATTTAGCATGTATATCATAAAGGTAGGTGTGGTGATTGGCTCTAAATTTTAAAATTGGGGAAGAAAATTCCGAAAGTGCTGGCCTACTTATATCCATTTTAATGCGCTATCCTGAAATAGGGGCTATTAGCTTTAACCCCGATGATCATACAATGACTTTATCTTTCAGCTGTAAGAAAATAATTGCAGAAAAAGACTTTTTAAATAAAAAGGATCGGCTGGAATTATGTTTGGATACATATGCGTACCTGGAAGGCAAAAAATCTTCAGTTCTTGCAATACAATGTCTGGGTACAGAGGAAGTAAGCGTGTTAAAAATTAAATATGAGGTTGAGGTTGCGACTAAAAGTGAAATTGCCCTAATAATAAATTTTTTACAACAAGAATTTGGTGATTGTTTAGTAAGAGATTTAGATAAGAATGAATTTTTGGGAGAAGAAGATTTGTTGTTACAGGATGAATTTATTGGCCACATGTTGGAGAGTTTTAAATACGCAATACCTGTCAATAAAATAATAGCTTTTCGAGAAGAAGGAAGGGTACATTTGTTCAAAAAATAAACTTTAAATGGTCTGAAATAAAAGGAGGAGCCTCATTGAGAGTGCTAATGATAGGTGATATAGTTGGCAAACCCGGAAGAAAAGCCGTAGAAGAAACCTTGAGAAAAATAATTAGAGAGCATGAGGTAGATTTCGTCATTGCAAATGGTGAAAACGCAGCAGGAGGAAATGGCCTGACACACGCAGTAGCGGGTGAATTATTTGATTATGGAGTTAATGCTATTACGATGGGAAACCATACATGGGATAAAAGGGAAATATTAAACTTTATAGATAGGGACAACAGAATTTTAAGACCGGTAAATTACCCTGTTGGCACACCTGGTAAAGGATATGGTATTTATGAATTGCCAAATGGAGAAAAACTAGGCGTTATTAGTGTTCTTGGCAGAGTATTTATGAATTATCACTTAGATTGCCCTTTTAGGATTACCAAAGAAATCATTCATATTATCAATAAATCTACCATAAATATAATTATCGACTTTCATGGAGAAGCCACCTCAGAAAAAAATGCCTTTGGTTTTTTTCTTGATGGCTTGGTAAGTGCAATTTTAGGGACACATACTCATGTGCAGACAAATGATGAGAAAATTTTGCCTCAGGGAACTGCCTATGTTACTGATGTAGGAATGTGCGGGCCATTAAATTCGGTTTTAGGCTTGGATCCGGAAATAATCATTGAAAGATTTACTACTCAGATGCCGGTAAAACATAAATTGGCCGATGGTCCGCTTCAATTTAATGCCACATTGGTTGAAATCAATAAAATAAATGGGATGTCCAGGAATATAAAAAATTTCTTTTTATTAATATAAATATTTTTATAGAGAAAACTTTAAAAATTAAAGGTTTTTTTCAGATACTGCAGAATATACTGAACAAAGGGGATTTGCAATAATTGTGATAGTGATAGGAGGTTAATATGATGGAGGTATTGAAAGTATCAGCTAAATCAAGCCCTAATTCTGTAGCTGGAGCGTTGGCGGGAGTATTACGAGAGAGAGGAGGGGCAGAAATTCAAGCAATCGGTGCTGGGGCTATTAACCAAGCGGTCAAGGCTATAGCTATTGCTAGGGGATTTGTTGCACCTAGCGGAGTAGATTTGGTTTGCATCCCGGCCTTTACCGATATTGTGATTGATGGCGAAGAAAGAACAGCAATCAAATTTATAATTGAACCGAGATAACAATTGATGTGTTAAAAAACCTACCTAAATAAAACAGGTAGGTTTTTTTGAATAATATAATTATAATACCTGGTAGGGAGGCTTTTAATATGTTGGATATAGAGCAAGATATAAGAAAGATTAAAATTATTGATGCCCATTGCGATTCACTTTTGGGGGTGTTAAATAATAATCGGAAGTTGGGAATTTTATCCGAAGAGGGGCAAGCTGATTTTCCACGCCTTATTAGTGGAGGAGTTAAACTGCAGTTTTTTGCTATGTTTATTGAAAGCCGTTTTAAACCAAATCAAGCAGTGTTAAGGGCCCTAGAAGGGATTGAGGCTTTTCACCGACAAGTTGAGGAAAATGGTGATCTAATTTGCTTTGTCGATTCAAAGAAAAAACTTAAAATGTTATTTAATAAAAATAACAAAATGGGTGCACTATTAGCTATTGAAGGGGGGGAAGCTTTGGGAGGGCAATTGTCAATGCTTGGTGTTTTGTATCGGCTTGGAGTCCGTTGTTTGGGGTTGACATGGAACCAAAGTAATGAAATCGCTGATGGTGTTGGTGTTGGTTCTGCTCACCAGGGGCTGACGAAGTTTGGCAGGGATGTACTCGAAGAGATGAATGAATTGGGGATGCTGATAGATTTATCGCATATTGCAGAAAAAGGTTATTGGGATGCATTAAAATGTAGCAGAAAACCCGTAATTGTTACTCATGCAAATTGTCGCTCTTTATGTGATCATCAACGTAATCTCAACGATAAACAACTGAGGGCTTTAGCAGAACAAGGGGGTTGTCTGGGAATTACTTTTGTACCACAATTTATCGATGAGGGAACTCCATCCATAGAAAAAATAGTAGACCATATCCAATATGCATTACGGAAGATGGGTGAGGATCATGTCGGGATAGGCTCAGATTTTGATGGTATGGATTTTACAGTACAGGGGTTAGAAGATGCAGGCAAATTTCCTGCCTTAATAAAAGCATTGAAAAATAGAGGTTTTTCCGAAATGGTAATAGAAAAGGTTATGGGCAATAATTGGCTCAGAATTCTTAAGGAACAGCTTCAGTAGCAGTCAGTCATCCCAGAGAAGTTAATTATTTTGAGGCTTTGAAGTTTGTTGAGTTTGTTGAGGGGGTTGGGTTATGAGTTTTGATTTGCATACACATACCACAGCATCAGACGGAACATTATCAGCCAGTGAGCTTGTTCATTTAGCAAAAAATAAGGGCTTAAAGGGAATTGCTATAACTGATCATGACACAGTGGGAGGCATTGAAGAAGCACTAGAAGCGGGGGCAAAGCTAAAAATAACAGTTTTGCCGGGTATAGAGATTAGTTGTATCTATAAGGGGGAAGAAATACACATTTTAGGCTATCTTTTGGATTGGAAAAATAAAATTCTTTTAAAAAAATTGTTAAAATTAAAAATGGAAAGGGAAGAAAGGGCCAGGAAAATTATTTCCCGTCTAATGGAACTTGGGTGTTATTTAGACTATGATGAAATTCAGCAAATTGCCGAAGGGGGCGTTGTAGGAAGACCTCATATAGCGACGGCATTAATGGATAAGGGTTATGTTGACTCTCAGGAGGAGGCCTTTAATGAATTTTTAGAAAAAGGGTCAAAGGCATATTTTCCAAGAAAAAAATTGCCCTTAATAGCTGCTTTGGCATTATTAAAACGTGCTAAAGCTGTGTCTGTGCTGGCCCATCCTGGCAAAATTAATAGTGATGCTTTGATCGAACCCATAATTTCAAAAGGCTTTGAAGGTATAGAGGTTTACCACCCCAGCCACAATACGGGGCAAATTCAAAGCCTTGGTAAGCTCTGCAAGGATAAAGGTTTAATCCCCACCGGCGGAACTGATTTTCACGGACAAAGGCGTGACATAGATTTAGGTAATATAACAGTTGGTTCAAATATAATTGAATTGTTACTGAAAAAAAAGGGGGAATTGTATGTTTAAAAGAGCAGATAGACTACAACTGTTGGGATCAGCAGTTTTTTCGGAAATGGACGAGCTGCGAAAAAAGAAGGAAAGTGAAGGAATTAATGCAATTAACTTAAGTATTGGAAGCCCGGATTTAGCACCTGCTGAACATATAAGGCTAGTATTTAAGGAGGAGGTTTTAAACCCTGATAACTATAGATACACCCTAGCTTCAGAATTCGTAGAGATAAAGGAAGCGATTGCTAACTGGTATAATAAGCGTTTTCAGGTAAGCTTAGATCCTGTAACAGAAGTTTTGCCCGTAATGGGTTCTCAGGATGGATTAACACATTTGGGGTTAGCGTTTTTAAACCCTGGTGACCTAGCACTTGTGCCTGATCCTGGTTACCCTGCTTACACTACAAGTGCAGTTTTAGCGGGTGCTACCAGATATCCTGTTCCTCTTTTGCAGAAAAATAGCTATTTGCCAGATTACTCTAGTATACCCTTTGAGGTAGCTCAAAAAGCAAAAATATTGTTTCTAAATTATCCAAGCAACCCTTTGGCTGCAGTTGCTAATCTCGAATTTTTTCAAGAGACTGTTGATTTCGCCAAAAGATTCAGAATTATTGTTTGCCATGATTTAGCGTATTCAGAGTTGGCCTATGATGGGTATAAACCGCCCAGTATTCTACAAGTACCGGGGGCAAAAGAAATTGCAGTGGAGTTTCACTCTTTTTCTAAAACTTTTTCCATGGCAGGCAGTCGCTTGGGTTTTATTGTTGGCAACAATCAAGTCATAAGTGCATTGGCTGATATAAAATCTAATATAGATTTCGGAATCTTTAAACCAATTTTAAAGGCAGGTATTGCGGCTTTAACTGGGCCGGATGATTGGATTAAAACCAATGCGGCCATTTACAAAAAGAGGGCTGATATTTTGGTAGATGGATTTGGGAGGTTGGGCTGGAAAATAGAAAAGCCAAAAGCCTCTATGTTTCTCTGGGCACCATTATTGAAGGGACATTGGTCTTCCAGGGAATTTTCTTTTGAACTTGCGGAACGAACTGGTGTAATTGTAACCCCTGGTATTGGATTTGGAGCTCACGGAGAAGGATATATAAGGATGGCCCTTGTAGGCAGCAATAAACAACTGGAAGCAGCAGTTGAACGCATTGGCAATTCATTTTTTAATTGAAAGTCTAAATAATACGAGTCTTAGAATTTGTTTGTCGGACGTATACTAGATTAAAATAGTCTGTCCGGAGGTGTTCCTACATGTTAGCGGAGGAAAGACAAGAATTGTTTAATAAAATTTTGTTTTTGGAAACAAAATTATCACAATTGAGAATTAGTAGAAAAACCATGTTTTATTTATTGGAAAAATTGGAGTGTGACAGAAAAACAGAGGTTTACAATTTGGAATTTGAAAACAAAAAACTAAAACTAAAAAACAATCACCTGATTAGCTGTCTTTATAAAAAAAATAAGAAGAATTTTAAACTGGTAAAAATTGATTAGTTCCCATAATAATACTATATTAAGTCCTTGGGTAATCTAAACCTACCTTGGA
>CAZCQT010000116.1:0-5867 GCA_964500905.1 uncultured Moorellales bacterium | reverse complement strand
TGCTGGTTGCCGTCGTCACTACCTATCCTCCCTTCACGAAAAACATTACTTTACCCTTAGCTCTCAAATTCATCCTCATCCTTGTCCTATATAATCCCCCCTCCTGAAAGATTCTTCACTGATTAAAATCTTAACAAATACTCTTTAGTAGAACTTTGCTGGTAGTTTAACGAACAATTAAGAAAAAATTAACAAATTATTACTTCAAGGGTGTTAGCAATAAAATCAACCGCCTGAACCGGGTAACATAGAATTTTAACTTGTTTTCGCAGCTGAATAGTATCACAAGTCTCCCGAGCGACAATAAACTGCCTCTTGACCTTTTGTTAAGCTTGATAAAATCAATAAATTTTACATTACAGCATATTATTTTTAGGGGAGGTATTTTGATGAGAATAGTTATTGATCCCGGCCATGGGGGCAAGGATCCTGGGGCTCTTGGCATTAATGGGCTAAAAGAAAAAGAAGTAAACCTGGCAGTGAGTTTGTTTTTAAATATCTTACTTGAGGATTACGATTTGGAAGTTTTTCTGACCCGAGAGGAGGATTATGATGTGGAATTAGCCGCAAGGGTGAACCTTGCCAATTCTTTAAAAACAGATCTTTTATTGAGTATTCATTGTAATTCTTTTCCTGATCCCAAGGCAAAAGGGGTTGAAATTTGGCATAGCCACCTTGGGGAATTTGGCAACAAATATTATAAGGAGGCCCAGGAAATTGCGAGAATCATTCAAAAAGAATTAGTTTTAGTAACGGGTTTTAGCGATAGAGGTATTAAAACCAAATTAATGGAAAATAAGAATTCCGCCTTTTGGGGGCAAGATTACTTTTATTTACTGCGAAAAGCTCATTGCCCTGCTTTGATTGTTGAGCTTGGTTTTATTAGCAATCCTTTGGAGGGTGTAGTCTTAAACGACCCACCCTTTCAAAAAAAGATGGCACAAGCTATTTTAAAGGGCCTTGTTGGATATCTTAATTTAAAACCGAAAATCATAGACAAAACAACTGAAAAATCCTTAGAGTTACCTGAAATCAAGCTTTTTTATAAAAACAAACAATTTAAGGGTTTTATTTTAGGTGATCTGACCTATGTGGAAACAAGAAAATTTGCGGAAGCACTGGGATTAAGGGTTCATTGGATTTCCGGGGAAAATAAGGTGGTTATCGAAGATTAGTAAGCCCGGTTTTAGATTATTTAAAACAACAGAAGCCTTCCTTATAGGGAAGGCTTCTGCAAAGAAGACAAATAAGGTATGCCTTATCTTTTTAAGAGCGAGGCATTTCTCCCAAAGTTAAATCAAAATCTATGGCTTTGCCCTTACGGACCACCCTAACGGCGATTTGATTCCCCACCTTTTGTTTTCCCAGGGATTCCTGCAAATCCGTAGCTGTTTTAATATTCTTTCCTTCAATCTGGACTATAATATCTTCGACTTGTAAGCCGGCTTTTTCTGCGGGCCCGCCCGGCACAATACCTCCGACAAAAATACCCTCCGGCAGATCATACCATTGTGCCATCTGAGAAGTTATCTCTTGAAAATCATAAATACCTATAAATGGTCTGGAAACATAACCTTTATTAAGTAACTCATCAACAATTGGCTTCACACCGTTAATAGGGATGGCAAAGCCAATTCCCTCTACGCCAACTTCCCTCACCTTAACACTGTTAATCCCTATTACTTCCCCTCGACCGTTTACCAATGCCCCTCCGCTGTTACCGGGATTAATAGCCGCATCGGTTTGAATCACATTTAAAGTAATCTCTTGATTGGCACCGCTGCTGACACTGATTTGTCTGTTAAGTGCACTAATCACACCCTGGGTTACGGAACGATCAAAATCCGTACCTAAAGGGCTTCCTATTGCAATAGCCAACTCACCGATTTTTAATTGATCTGAATCTCCAAAAAGGGCTTCCTCTAAATCCTTTCCCTTAATTTGCACAACCGCTAAATCTGTTTGTGCATCTCCTCCGATTAGCTTGCCCTCATATTTTTCAGTACCTTTAACTATTACCTCTATACGATCCGCTCCACTGATCACATGATAATTAGTAACAATGTAACCATTCTTGCTATCAAAAATAACCCCGGAACCGGAGGAAGGCACTACCCTTCTAAAAAAGCTGGATTGCTGATAGTTAACAATACTGACAACGGCGGGACTAACCTTTTCTGCAATAATTGAACCAGGCGAAACCAAGTGCTCTAAATCCTGAGGCCAATCCCATGCACGGGGTTCCTCCGCACCCGATCCCGGCCCGGGTAATGCGGGGGGAAATGGATAGGAATCACCCAAAATTGCCGGTGCAACAAAGACAGCTGCTACACCGCCTAAAACGGCACTGATTAACATTAATATGAAAATAACGAAAAATCCCGGTCCTCTAGGGGTTTGTCTTTCAAAATAACTCATATTAGCCCTCCTTAATAGAAAAATATCAGTTGATAAAAAGCCAGCCTTTTAACCCGACAAGGCTGATTTTTACCAATGCTTGCGGTATTTATTTTTATAAAAAATATATTCTTGAAAAAAATCTACTTTCCTGCTTGCAACAGATATGGTTTTTTACTGTCTTAAAATATTTTACCATAACTATCGTTTAATTATGAAAATCTGCTGTTATCTTTTTAAACCGCGCAAAATTAAGACAAAAAACCCGATTATATGGTACAATGGGAAAAACAAAAACCATACTGGAGCTCTTTAATGAAACGGAGGTCAAAATGGGTACTGAAAGGGTCAGACAGTTTTTCGAGACGAAGGGTTTAGACTACGAGATTAAGGAATTTGAGGCCAGCACTGCTACGGTTGAGTTGGCGGCAAGGGCTTTGGGGGTTAGTCCGGCAGAAATCGCTAAAACCATGGCCTTTCAGCTAAAGGAAGGGCCTATTTTAATAGTGGCCAAAGGAACAGCCAGGATTGATAATAGAAAATTCAAGGATTATTTTAAGCAAAGGGCTAAAATGATGAACCCGGAAGCAGTGTTAGAAGCAACAGGCTACCCCGTGGGAGGAGTGTGCCCCTTTGATACAACACAAATTGAAATTTACTTGGATCTTTCCCTTAAGGAATTTGCCTATATTTTTCCCGCAGCCGGAACAGCAAACTCTACAGTAAAAATTACTCCCGAGGCCTTGGCGGAAATTGCTCGAGGAACTTGGGCAGATCTTTGCGTTTAATAGCTATACAATCAGGCATAATGCAAAAAGCCAACTGCCAAAAAAACTTATATCCAAGCCTTTCATAAACTTAAATCCTGTTGGCCTGCTGCAAACAACCTGCAATTTGCTTCAAAAACAGCAAAATCTAAGTCAATAATGTTTTCCAGGGCTTTCTTAATTGTTTGCCCTTTTTCTAATTCATCCAAAATTCCTAAAATAGCCTCAAATCCGGCTGTTTCAACAATGTATTCCACCGCCAATAGAGACTGCCTGTAGGCTCCATCTTGATCCGGCAACAAGTCAAATTTATCATCCATTTCTGAAAAAGGATACCAAGTATTTTTTTCTCCTGCTGATACGGGTAAGGTATAACCGATTAACTCCTGTTCTGCATATTGAGCAATTCCTTCCGTAAACCAACGGGGGTAGTTGCCATGGGTTTTATAATCTACCAAAAGATGAGCATATTCGTGAACAATGGGCCCTTTTTCTTGGAAGATGGTTACCAAATGCTCATCATTTTCTATCCATTCCAAGGGTGAGAGAATCCTAATAGCACCCGCCCAGTAAACGCCCATGGCATTAATGGCACCATCCCAGCCAAAGCTTTTATTTAAAGAAATTCGATTGGGGTAAACAAAGATCGGCACTGTTTTTTGGGGCTGGTAAGCCAAGAGTTTGTTGACATCAGCAAAGGAATCCTCTGCTGTTTCCAATACCAATCTAGCAATTGAGCCGTCCACAGGCTGGTATTTTACTTTAAAATATTTACCTTCCATGGTAAACCAATTATATGTTTTAATCTCCAGGCTTTTTTTCATCGTTTCTCTGACCCAATCATAGGTCCTGGCTTTTAAGCTATAGGGATTCCTTACAAATAAAACAAGCAATACTAATAAAACGGCCAGCAGAACACTGGTTAAAAGACGCCAAAATATTTTCAAATTTAAGACTATTTTTTGCTGCATTAAGATTGCTCCCCCCGGCTCTCTAATCTGCCTTCTTAATGATCATTATACAATAGGGCAATGGGAGTCTCATTGGTAAATTATTCGTAAAAAAAGGGACCCTATAAGGTCCCTTTGCTGTTCAAAATTTATTTTAATTTTTTATTGCTTCTTTTAGATATAAAATTTCTTTTTCAATTTTCTTTTGACGGTTGCTGAGAGTAAGACTATAACCAAAAATAAACAGCCAAATTACAGTGTATGCTGCCCAAACATAGGTCATTTCTTTACCTCCTAATCTATTTGTTCTCTTAAAGTACTCTTGATATTTTCCAGCTCCCTGCGGCTGGTTTCAATGGCTAAGGATTTCTGCATATAGTAAACATAAAGAGAAGTAAAAGCAAAAACTGTAACAATCAAAGCCTGTAGCATTTTGGGATGCAAGCCACCACCAGTGGAGCCAAAAACCATGGGATGAGCTACTCTCCATAAATGCACTGAATAGTAAACAATGGGTACATTCAAAAAACCGATAATGCCAAAAACCGCACTTAAGGTAGCCTTACGATGATATTCGGCTACCGCTCCCCTGACCAAAAAATAAGCTACATAAATAAACCAAATTACCAAGGTACTGGTAAGCCTTGGTTCCCAGGTCCACCAGGTATTCCAGGCACTTTTACCCCAAATAGGCCCGGTAAGCAACACTAAGGTTGCGAATAAAAGACCTATTTCCGCACTGGCCATCCCATACCGATCCCATTTTGCATCCTTGGTCACTAGGTACATAATACTGACCGCAAAAACCACTAAAAAGGCCAACGCCCCGTTCCAGGCTACTCCTACATGAAAATAAAAGATCTTTTGAACCTCCATCATTACCTTTTCCATAGGTGCGTAAATAAAAATCATGTAGATGGATACAGTCATCAACAAAAAAGTAATCGCCCCTATGGCTTGATGCAAGGTTTTATTTCTCTCTGACATCTTTTACACCTCCAATACATATTCAAACAAGAGCAAGGGTGCAATCAAAAAAATCAAATCATACACCACCAGTAAACGAATCCAAGTGGCTAGTTGTTCTACTTGGCTTGAACCGGTTAAAATGAGACCCGTTGCTTTTACGCTTGCTATTAAAATAGGTACTATGATAGGAAATAGAATTAAAGGAAGTAAAATTTCGCTGGTACGAGTGTTGGCAGCTAGGGCCCCTAAAAGGGTTCCCACAGTGGCAAAGCCTAAAGTCCCCAGAAAAATAACCAAGACCAACAGCCCAATGGAGCCCCCAATTTTATAATCAAAAAAAACCAAAAATAAGGGTAGGGAGATTATTTCCATGGCCGCCATTAAAAAAAAGGTACCTAAGGTTTTGCCTGTATAGATGGAAACGGGATCGCATGGAGCCAACATCAACCCCATTAAGCAATCCTGATGTTTTTCAGATACAAAAGCTCTGTTTAAGCCTAAAACTCCCGCAAAGGTAAATGCAACCCAGATCATCCCGGGAAAAACCGCCTCGGTAATACCCCTTGAAGGAGGAAAAGCAAAAGCAAACACCACTACTACTAAAACAGAAAAAGTAAGCATAGAACTGATAACTTGTTTTGAATGCCATTCCAGCAGCAAATCCTTTTGGAAGATGTGCCAGCCCTGTCGTAATAACATCATTGCCCACCTCCCACATGTTGTCTGTAGAGCTTTTTAAAACCTTCGGAAGTTATTCCTTCCGTCTTCGTTGCATAAGCAATCC
>CAZCQT010000115.1:0-5877 GCA_964500905.1 uncultured Moorellales bacterium | reverse complement strand
CACAGCAACGAAAAAAATTATCTAAAAGAAAAAAAGGAACTGATCTTACAACGGTAAAGCAGAGGAACTTATCATAGCCCCTCCAAATAAATTAGTAGTAAATAGACAATTGGAGGGGCTAAGGTATGAATAAAGAATTTTCCGGGTTGATGGGCTGCGATTCTCCTGCAATTTATAAATGTGCTTATCCTGCACCCTACCCCGAAATACGAGTATCAGGGCGAAATCCTTATTTCGCCAGGCTTTTATTAGAGGATTATGCCGGGCATTCAGGTGAATTAACGGCTATAAACCAATATATGTACCACCATTTTGTACTGGAGTCGGGGCATGAAGAAGTGGCTGATTTATTGTCTTGTATTGGATTGGTAGAAATGCATCACTTGGAAATACTTGCTGAAACGATACTGGAGTTAGGGGTGGATCCCCGCTACAGAATAATTGAAGGAAATGGTACAGAAAGGTATTGGGATTCCAGCTTTGTGTTTTACGGCACGACTCTTTGTGACAGGCTGACCGCCGATTTGGCAGGTGAATGGGCGGCTATTGCAAACTATTGCAAACACCAGCAAATGATAACAGATCCCTTTGTTAATCAGATCTTAGAAAGGATCATTTTAGATGAATTGCATCATGTTCGGCTTTTTAACCAGATGATTGAAAGGTACTGCCAACACTAATATTGCTTGGTATCTCAGCGGCAATATAGTAAATTAACTTGTTTTCTTTTAAGTTATGAACAGCAATGTAGTTTAAATCTGCCTCTGAATTTAAACAACCGCCATGGGGAGCCGCCTTTGGCGGTTCCTATGTTAGAGGTGGTAAATCGTGGTTTGCAATTTTCAACATCAGCGAAAGATTGGTAAGTTTATTTATTAAAGAGCGAATGTTAAATACATTTTAGGAAACAGGCAGAAGAGTCTAGCACTCGAAAGATGTTTCAAAATTTTTTTAAAAACTTTGGGGACGGTACTTGAATTTTATAATTAATGGTGTTATAGTAGGTAAAGAAAATAAATGTCAGCGAAATTATTACCTAGTATAAATATAATAATTTTATAACCATAGTATTGGGAATTTAAAAGGGGGTGGTGAGTTGGCCAGGAAAGCCAGAGAGAAGGATGCCTTTGGAGTGTTTTATGTGCAACAAACAAGCAATAGCCAAGAGGCCTTGTTTCAAAATGATGGTGAACGAGGCTACTTTTTAGAAATACTTAAAAAGGCTCAGCAGCAATTTGGTTTTAAACTTTATGGTTATTGTCTTTTAAGCAGAAACTCCTACTACCTTGTATTGGATGTTAGCGGCGGAGATTTGTCAAATATTATGAAAAGCATTAATATCAGATACGCCATGTACAAAAAATGTGATTATCCGTTATTTAAGGATAGATATAAAAGCCAACTATTGCCGACACCGGAGGAAATTCATAAAAAAATCGACAAGGTAAACAAAAAAGGCAGCTCCCATTTTAATAGTTTTTGCCATTATAATGAATCCGCCCCTGTAAATTTGGACTGGATAGCTCCTTTGAATAATTTAGACTTGGCCGGTGGTGCTAAAAATAAAGGGTTGGCAGAAGACAGCAGGCAGCAAAATTGTATTAAATCCTTGACAGATGCCAAAAAATATTTAGATATCCTAGCCATGGAAGGGAAGACTACTACCTTGGAGCTGCTGAGGGACAGAACATGCCGCAATCAAATTATTAGAGATTTGAGAAAGGGCTCGGCTTTAACGTTAAAGGAAATCGGGGCTGTAGTAGGTGGGCTTTCCGAATCTACCATTTCCAAAATTCTCAGTGAATAATATTCTATTAAAAGTAAATTTATCTAAACAGGAGGCGAACTAAAAATGGATTTAAGTTTCTCTTTCAGAATGGATGACTTGAAAAATATCTCATTAGAGCAAGATAAAGTTTATGATTTTTTGGTAGTGGGGGCCGGTCCCGCCGGTCTGAATGCTGCCATGTATGGAAAACGTAAAGGCCTGGATGTGGCGGTTATCTCTAAGAAAAAAGGCGGGCAGATAGTGGATACTTCAATTGTGGATAATTATTTGGGTCTTTACGGTTTAACCGGTGAGGCCTTGGCTGGTAAGTTTTTAGGTCATTTAGCAGACTTGGAGGTGCCGGTTTTAGAAAATACAGAGGTGGTTGATTACTTTTCCCAGGGGTTATTGCATAATGTAGTGCTGTCTACAGGAGAAATTTATCAGGCAAGAGCCTTGCTGATTGCCACCGGGTCCAGGCCCCGTCTGTTGTCAGTGCCAGGGGAATCGAGGTTTTTTGGCGAAGGTGTTTCTTATTGTGCTATTTGCGATGGCCCTTTGTTTAAAGATACTGATGTCTTTGTGGCAGGGGGAGGCAATTCCGCAGTTGAAGCGGCACTGGATTTGGCAAAGTTGGCTAACTCAGTAACAATAGTTCACAGGAGTGAGTTTCGTGCTGATAAAATCCTAGTGGATAAACTGGCTGCAAACCCAAAAATAAAGATTTTTTTGCAAACGAAAATAACGGAAATAGTCGGAGAGAAAAAAATGACGGGACTTTTGATTGAAGACTTAAAGACCGGGGAAAATCAAGTATTAAAGGGCAGTGGTATTTTTATAGAAATTGGAAACATTCCCAACACCGCACCTTTTGATAAAATACTAAAATTAAATGAACGGGGGGAGATTATAACTAATTCTAAAAAAGAAACAAATATTCAGGGAATATTTGCGGCCGGTGATGTGACAGATTCTTTATACAAACAGATAATCATATCTGCCGGAGATGGTGCTGTTGCAGCCCTTGCCATCAATGAATATATAAATCAAACAGAATTTTAAAATTTAAACTTTGGAGGTAGAAAAAATGAAAATGTTTACTGCTGAATTAGAGGATCAATTGAGAGAGGTATTTGAAGATTTAGTTGATGATGTTACAATTGCATATTTTGGTGATGGAGATTGTTATACCTGTACGGAAACAGAAAGTTATATGGAGGAAGTAAAAGCCCTGAATGATAAGATTCATTTGAAAAAGTACGAGCTGAAAACTGATTCGGAGGTAGCGGCAAAGTATAATGTAACAATGGCACCCAGCATAGTTATTTTGGATTCTAAGGAAGAATACAGGGGAATCAAATTTAACGGAATCCCTGGGGGACACGAAATTAACTCCTTTATTCCCGCTTTGTTGGAGGTTTCCGGTGCAGGTAACTCCCTGCCCCAGGATGTACTGGACCGGGTTGAAGCCATTGATAAGCCGGTTAATATCAAGGTTTTTATTACCTTAAGCTGCCCTCATTGCCCAGGGGCGGTACACACGGCCCATAAGCTGGCTTTACTGAACAGTAATATTGAAGCCGAAATGGTGGAGGCCCAGACTTTTGATGAATTATCCAATCGTTTCAATGTGTCGGCTGTGCCCAAGATTGTCTTTAATGATGATAAGGAGCTATTAGGCAATCAACCGATACAGCAATTTTTAAGTACGATAGAGGCTATGTAAGTTGTGCTGTATTAAAGGAGTCGCCAACCTGCGGCTCCTTTTGTCTTGCCAATAACAATTTAAGAAACATTTTATTGTTCGTCTGTTAAGAAACTGAAAACAGGAGTCTGCTTTGATGATGAGTCATTCTTATCAAAGAAAAATTGCATAAGTACTTGACACTCGGGGTAGGATCTTTTAGCATGAATTTATCACCTGCTTTTTTATGTGATGTTCGATAAAGGAGAGAGCCTTAATTAAGGATTTATTTTATTTAAAAATAATAATGCAAATTTCGTTTAAACAGGGCGTAAAGGGAGGCAGAAATTAATGCGTAAAATTAGAGTGGAAGATGCGGTAGGCATGACGCTTTGTCACGATATTACAAAGGTTGTTCCGGGAGAATTTAAGGGCAGGGCCTTTAAAAGAGGCCATGTGATTCAACCGGAGGATATTGAACAGCTAAAAAGCATCGGCAAAGAACATATTTATATCTGGGAGGAACAGCCGGGGGAGCTGCATGAAGATGAGGCGGCAATACGAATTGCTGAGGCCATAGCTGGACCGAATATTGTTTTTGATAAGCCCGTAGAAGGAAAAACAATTTTGTCGGCGGCAGTTAAAGGGGTTTTTCGGTTAAACAGGGATTTATTAAGGCAGCTCAATTCCATTGATCAAATTACCATTCCTACCATTCCGGATTTCTATAAGGTGGAAAGAGGGCAAAGAGTGGCAACTGCCAGGGTGGTGCCCCTTGTGATTCAGGAGGAAAAAATTAAAGCAGTAGAGGAATTATGCCAAAAAGGAGCTGCTGTTTGCCAAATAATGCCGTATCAAGAGTTAAAAGTGGGCTTTATTATTACAGGCAATGAGGTTTATCATGGCCGTGTTGAAGATCAATTCAGACCCGTTCTGCGTAGAAAGATAAGGTATTTTGGAGGACAGATTCTGGATACCACATATTGTCCTGATGATCTGAAAGAAATAGAAAAGGCTATTTACAAATACAAAGAAGCAGGAGCCCAGCTGATTGTCCTAACGGGTGGCATGTCGGTAGATCCTGATGATTTAACACCGGGTGCCATCAGAAACACAGCTACGGAATTAGTAACCTACGGAGTCCCTGTTCAGCCGGGAAATATGTTTATGATGGCCTATTTAGATGATATTCTTCTTATTGGGGTTCCCGGAGCTGCCCTTTATTACAGGACAACCATTCTTGATTTGGTTTTGCCGAAAATTTTTATAGGAGAAAGGTTTACTAAGGCCGATTTTGCAGCCATGGGAGAAGGTGGGCTTTGTATGACCTGTGCCAAATGTACCTATCCCATTTGTTACTTTGGCAGGTAGAGCTAATCAAAATAAAAGGGAAATAATAAGCTGTCTTTTTGCCTAAACTAATGCACTGGGGACGGTTGCTGTTGCATTACAATCCGGGAAATGCAACAGCAACCGTCCCCAGTGCATTTTCTGTTGTACTTTTTAAAGCACTCTTTGAAGTCGCCGACATAGAATAAATGAGGCAGGTAAATTTCTGGAAAGGGGCTTTTGGTAAAAGTGGTTAATATGGAAAAATTCGAAAGACTGCTAAATCTTGGTGATCCGTATTATACTGAAACAGCATATGGTTCCGCCCCAAATTTGCAACCCGGACAATGGGAAACAAATTGGCCCGGAATGTGGCAAGAGCCAGGTATCGGTTTTGATCCCAATCAGGGATTGGGGCCCGACATGGGTTTTGGTCCCGGGATGGGTTTTGGACCGGGAACGGGCTTTGGTCCCGGAATGGGCTTTGGACCGGGACCGGGCGTTGGCCCCGGGGTGGGTTTTGATCCCAATCAGTGGGGTTATGGTTCCAATGATCCAAATCATTCTTGGGGATCTCCAATGCCCAATCAAATGGAGGAGTTGCTTAGAATTAGCAGAGATACAAATGAATGTTGCCGGCAAGTGTTGCAGATGATGCGGCAGATGCACAGTACTCAAAGTATGGATTCTGTAGAATAAACAGTTTGTTTGTTGAATTAGGGTACCCAGCACCGGGTGCACTAATTAGATTTTTTTAAGAATAAAAAACCTCCGTAAAATTTACATGCAAAAATTTAGTGTAGATGGTTTTCAAAAGGAGGCTGTTTTACGTTAAAATAATAAAGTAGGTTTAGCAAAGGAATTGCTGTTGTGACACCTTGTCGGGCAACATGGCTAGTCGCCCCAAGCATCGGTAAGGGATTCCTAAAACACTCAAAATATTGGTTTTTTGTGTATCCTAAAGGGGTATATTAAAAGGTAGAGGTTTTTTGGTGATGCCTTTGCTTCCAAAGGTTATCAAAATCAATATTTTGCAAGGCGGTTAAAAGTCTTTCTCTAAATTGAGGATAATTGAGAGATAATTGGCTTACCAATT
>CAZCQT010000114.1:0-5886 GCA_964500905.1 uncultured Moorellales bacterium | reverse complement strand
CCGATTCCTTTCTCCCTTCAAGCAGACCTTCTTTAATATAAACTACACCGCTCCATCTCTCACCGGCAGAAACAATGAATTCCCCGGGTTCCAGATACCTTTGAACGCCTATTTTGTCAATTTCCTGTAGTTTAGCAATGCTTAATTTTCTAAACACGGGCACATGAGCTAAAGTATTTTCCAAGGTTTGCATTTTTAGCACCTTCCTAAATTTATTATTCCACTGCAAATGCCAAACTTTTATCGAATCCTTTGGCGGCAAATATTAGGTGTTTATCCAATCATAAAATAATTTTTGACCTTTGGAGGACAATAAATAAATAAGCAGCCCGATAGAAAAAATGGGAGCCATCAGGAACATAGAAAAAATTGTACCCTCATTTATCATACTATCTAACCCCAATTGAACTCCTCCCACAATACCCAAGGTCGCCGCACCTATAAATATAGGATAAACCCATTTTTTCTTCAACAGGGTTCCATATAAAAAGATAAACCAACCTACAACTGCAACCCAATTAAGTCTTTGAACAGCCACAAATTGAGCGGCAGTACCTTCTACTCCGCCATGAGAAAGAGAACGGCTGGCAGATGCAACCCCATTAAATAAGCATAACACATAAACCATACCTACAATTGTAGCGAATATTACTACTTTTGAATCCAGTTTTCTAACATACGTCATAAACAGATAAAATAAAACTAAATTAGGGACAAACAGCAACACATATTTGGGAAACAAGCCGGCACTGGCTGCTGCAACAATAGGAAACCCGGTACCCTGAACCATAAGTAAAATACCTGCCATAGCTACTGCCCAAGCATTTTCGTGGTTTTTCCAATATAAATAAGCAGCTATTAATAAGATCACAGAGCCTATAACAGCAATATCTGTCAGAGCCGGATACATCCATTTAATAATATCTGCACAAACGCCCACCCCTTCACCGGCAGCCAACTCCTGAGCCTTTTTCGCAAAATAAGCTTCCTGCCAATGAATATTAAACACTATTAAACTACCGAAGATACCATACAGTGCACCGATTAAAGCAATTATACTCCCCGCTTTTCGCTTTTCTTCCATTTCCCCAGCCTCCTCCTTCACATATATAATTCATTTCACTTAACAAAGGACCTCCTCCAACAACACAGCCGATTAATCTTCTGTTTCTCATACCCCCCCCTATTTTAATTGTTTGTCAGTTACCGGCATTTTAAGTGAGAGCTCACTCAAAATGCGATATTTTTTACACGATTCAGACGAGAATCGCGTAGTTTGCAAATTATTTTTATTATAAATAACAGATAATTTAAATTCGCATCATCTAAATCAACAGGTAAATCAACAGGCTTGTATAGACTTTAAGTGCCAAGAATTAGCTTATTGAAAGGCCTTTGTCCAATAACTCAAATATTTGGTCAAGAGCCTCCTCCAGAATGCTGCTTTTTCCCGTATCTTCGGCCTCAAGTATATAACGGTTTAAAACCTCTTCGATAATACCGAATATGGCCATTGATATAATCTGGGGGTTGCAATCCCTCAACTCTCCCTTTTTAATGCCATCTGCGATTGTATCCCTCAGAAATAAAGGCACCCCCCCAATTTTCTGAATGCCTCCCCCGGTACAAAAAGGCAGATATCTTTCTCTAATAATAATTTTTGCCACCTTGGGATCCTCTTGGACTACGTTAAAATGAAAGTTCAACATTTTTCGTATTTTTAATAAAGAATGCAAATCCGAAGACCTTATTTGTCTTAGGAAGCTGATCCTTTTTTCACATTCCCTTTCAAAAATATATTCCAAAATTTCTTCCTTGTTAGAAAAATAATAATAAACTAACCCTACTGAAATATCTGCTTCATTAGCAATTTTATCCGTTGTGGCAGAATGGAAGCCCTCCTTAGACATTACCTCAATTGCCGCATTAGCTATTACATCCTTTTTATGTAGCTTCATTAAATCAGCCCCTGATATTTTTTCTGAATTTAGAATTTAAAATTTAAAATTTGAAGTTTGAACCCTAGCTCAGTTTCATCTTCAGTATATCATGCACAAAACATATGTCAATAATTATTGAGATTTCCTAACAATTAATCGATAGGCCTCAGTTTTTTAATGGACAACATAATACTTAGTAGAATCAAAAAGCCCAAACTTATAAGTTTGGGCTTTAGTCACTAGACTGATTTGTTGCCGACCTTTTCTACTGCCGATTTACTAAAGACAACTATTGGGTAAAGGATAATCACTGCCACTGTGTTAATTGCTGTAGCAGGAAGTACTACTGTTGTAAACAAAACACTAAAAGGAAGAGGTAATCCGGAAATCATCAGGGCAGAGCCTAAAAAAATTGCCCCACTGACAATTGTTCCTACAATCCCGATCAAACCCGACAAAACATACTGATTAACACGGCCACCAAGTACCCTGATTATGGCTAGCACCACAAAGGCCGCTGCTAACTTATCAAAAATACTGGGTATCTGCCCACCAGGAAAGGTCGTTGTAAAAGCCGCCAATAAACCGGCTAATAAACCAGCCAGTAATGTGGGCTGTAGCCTAGGTGTTAACAGCACTACAATAAATAACATACTCAACAATAAATCCGGTCTCATGCCCCCACCATACCCGGGTGCAATAGCATGCAACAAAGTTCCTATGGCCAATAATAAGGCCACCTGAAGGGATTCTCTTAAACTCATCTCAACTCACCTCATAATTTTTTATTCTTTGCTCATCTAGTCTCAACTCTACCCTCCTTAATCTTGTTATACCTATTTTACACATATCTCTAGCTTTTGACAAGACAATTTTTAGCTAAACCCCTTTAAACCGGAAATGGAAAGTGATTCATCTGTGCCTTTTTTTTGAATTAAGACTTTGAACCTTTCTCCCATTTTTTCAGGCATTAACAGCTCTTTTAGGGCCATTGACAGTTTTTGTTTTTCTAAATCATTTAAACTGGGATTTACTAACCAGTCACCAATTTGCAAGCCTACTAAAAATTTCATTTGGTTGGTATAGCCCGCAACCTTAAAACCAAATTGCTTGCCATATTCCATAAGAGCAGTAAAGTTTACATGGCTAGATATATCTTTTAAACCCACTTTTTCTAATGGTTTGTCATCGGATTGATGTTTAGAATAACACATAACGGTACCTGCAAAACGATGGGGAAATTTTAATTCCGGTAAAAGGTAGCCATAATCAATGGTAATGATATATCCTTTTTGTAAATACTGTCCAAGATCCTTCAGCCATGAAACAGCAGCTAAATTTATTTCCGCTTCCTGTCCTTCCTCCAAATGGAAATCCAACTGGGAAAAATATTCCCCTAGCATAGGGTCAGACAGTTCCCCAAAGGTTTCAAAAAATGCATCTTGGTACTCCACATATATTTCTTTTAGTTCACCGTTTAACAATTTAACTCTATGTACAGGGAAAGCATCAATTAATTCATTTGAAAATACAATTGCCTTAATTTGTTTCCCATTGGAAACCTCCTCCAAATTGTTTACCCATTTTACTTGAGCTTGAAGGTCTTTTAACAGTTCTTTTTGGCTGCTTTGGTGATTTAGACTGCGTTCCAAAAGATAATAGGTTAAAGCTTTTGCCTGATCCGGCCTTAATTCCCAGATTGCTTCCAAAATATCTTTTGCTAAATAGCCTTCTCCGCCGCCGTATTCCAGAAAAATTAAATCATCCCACCCAAGATGATCAGCCATTTCTATTAACTGCTTAGCAAGTGTTTTACCAAATACCCAGCTAACATGAGGACTGGTATAAAAATCCCCGCCCTTGCCTACTTTTTGATAAGAAGAATTATAATACCCCCAACTGGGATGATATAGAACATCCTCCATAAAATCTTTAAAGGTGATCTTTCCCTTTCTTCGTATTTCGTCAATTAAAAAGGCTTCCAATTCGAAGCAGTTCATAGTGCAAAATCCTGACTACCGTATTTTTTATAAAGCTTAATAAAATCTAAAATAAATCTCATTTCCCTGGGACTGCAATTGCAGATTAAGCGTAAAACACTTTGGACACTCTCTTCATTTAAAATATCCCTAAGTTCAGGTGCCATATTTTTTAGCAAATCTTCTATTCCCATATCATCAATTAAAAAATAACAAGGAGATACCCCTAGTGTGTCAGATATTTTTTCAACTGTTTGCAAGGATGGCTGTACCTTACCCTGCTCAATTTGGCCTATTAATCCCCCTGAAACACCTGCCTGTATGGCAAGTTCACTTTGTGTCATACCTTGTTCCTCGCGGCGTGATCTGAGTTTGCTGCCCAAAATACCGCCCCTGCCAATCAAGTCTTGCATATCCGCATCAAGAACATCAGCAATTCTTTTTAGGGTATCTATGGCAGGGTAGGTATTGCCTCTTTCAATTTCACTTAAAAAAGAAACGGAAATCTGTGCTTTTTTTGCTAAATCGGATAAAATCCAATCCTTCTGTTCCCTAAGAAGCCTGATTTTTTCTCCAAGGGATACCCCTTTAGAATCACTTGTAATTTCAATCAACTGGTTCTTGGGCACATTAAGTACTTTTGCAATTTTTTCAATGGTTTTTAAGGAAGGCTTTTTTGCTCCTCTTTCAATTTCACTTAAATAGGAAATAGAAATACCTGCCTTCCCCGCAAACTCCGCCAAAGAACAGTTTCGCTCTTCCCTCATCTGGCGTATTTTCCCACCTTTAACTTGCATTTCATTCGCTCCTATTCTGCTATATTTCGTATATACTTTGATTGTTAGAATTATCTTATACCCGGCAACTAGAGCTGTCAAGGCAAATGTAAAAAAGTAGCTTTTATTGTTAAATATTAAATCGAAAATTAATTATATCTCCGTCTTTTACTAAGTAATCCTTTCCTTCCAAGCGGGCCAAGCCTTTTTCTTTTACCTTGGACATGGAGCCCATCTCTATTAAGTCATCAAAACTAACTGTTTCGGCTCTAATAAAGCCTTTTTCGATGTCTGAATGAATTTTCCCGGCTGCTTGTTTCGCATTTAATCCTGCCGCAATAGTCCAAGCCCTTACTTCATCTTCACCCGCGGTAAGAAAAGAAATCAAACCCAGCTCTTGGTAAACAGTCTTAGCAATTTTATTTATACCGGGTTCTTCAATACCCAAGTCCTCAAGAAAAAATACTTGATCCTCCAAACTTAATTCACTAATCTCTTCTTCCGCTAAAATAGATGCTTCCAGTAATGGGATAGCTCTTATTGCAGCATATTCTAAAATGCCTGTTCTATTGGGATAATCTTTGGCAGCCAGCTGGTCCTCATCAAGATTAATAACTAAAATCATTGGCTTGCCGGTTAAAAATTGAGTATGCTTAAGCAATTCTGCCTCATCTTCTGTTAAACCGGCTTGACCAATAGGCTTTTCTGCCTCCAAAATCTCCTGCATTTTCTCTAACCCCGATAGTTCTATTTGATGTTCCTTGGTTGCCTTCTTTTGACTGTTAATTCTGGCTATACGATTTTCAATTAACTGCAAGTCAGCAAAAAGTAATTCCAAATTAACAGTTTCCAAGTCACGTAAAATATCAATGCTGCCGTCGACATGAATAATATTTGGTTTTTTAAAGGCTCTTGCCACATGTATTAATGCATCAGCCTCTCTAACCCCCTGCAAAAATTCGTTCCCCGAACCCATTCCCTGACTTGAGCCCTTAACCAAACCAGGCACATCAGTAATTTCCAAGGTGGCATATGTTACCTTTTTGGGGTTGTACATCTCAGCCAATTTATCTATTCTTTCATCAGGGATTTTAGCTGTTCTTGTATGGGTGGTAGTCTTCCCCGTCATAAAACTACTGGTTTTTAATTTTCTTAATATAAAATTCCAATTGTTATATACTCAATATCTTC
>CAZCQT010000113.1:0-5938 GCA_964500905.1 uncultured Moorellales bacterium | reverse complement strand
CACTTCTATATTTTAACATAGGGTAGTTAGGACAACAATAGCCGGAGGCTGAAAGCCGAAGGCCTTGATATAATCCATTCGTATTTTTTTACATGAATTTCTTTTAAATCGCGGAATAACATAAAATTCCCTGAAATTCTGGAAATCTTTAATAAAAATAGACTGCTCAGCAGTCTATTTTTTGGTATTTAAGATTTCCAGTGCTTTATCAGCAGCTTGTTGCTCCGCCTCTTTTTTACTTTTACCGCTACCCTTGGCCAATATTTTACCCTTTAAAAACACACCTGCTTCATAAAATTTTTGATGATCCGGGCCGCTCTCCTTTAGTATTTCGTAACTTACTACATCTCCATATAGGCGATGAATCAATTCCTGCAGCATGGTTTTGTAATCCCTATATCCACCCTTGGCAACCATTTTAATCTCCTCGGTCAACAAAAACAAAACTAGATTACGAGCCATATCTAAACCAAGCTCAAGATAAACTGCTCCTATGATAGCCTCAATAGCATCTGCTAAATTAGAGATTCTTTCCCTACCCCCGGTTAATTCTTCTCCTTTACCAAGTAACAGATATTCCCCTAATTCTAATTTGGCAGCCTGTTTTCCTAAAGCTTGTTCGCAAACCACCGCAGCCCTCATTCTTGTGAGATCGCCTTCTGTTTTATCTTGATATACCGTAAACAGGTGCTCCGCAATCACCATACCTAAGATGGCATCCCCCAGGAATTCCAACCGTTGATTATCATTGTAGCCCTTCGAGGGATTTTCGGTTACATAGGTACGATGCGTTAGTGCTTCATTAAAAACTTTCCAAGTGTCTAACTCCAAATTTAATTTTCTAGACAGTTCTTTTAATCTAATTAAGCGATCCTCTGTCATATTCTAACCTCCAAAACTAAGACTCAAAACTTTTTAACACAATTGAGGCGTTATGACCACCAAAACCGAAGGAGTTGGACATAGCAACCTTCACTGATGCTTGTCGGGCTACATTGGGTACGTAATCTAAATCGCAATCGAAATCAGGAGTTTCATAATTAATGGTAGGCGGAATTTTGTTGTTATTGATGGTTAATAAACAAGCAATTGCTTCTACGCCACCCGCCGCACCAAGCAAGTGACCGGTCATTGATTTAGTGGAGCTAATTGCTATTTTTTTTGCCCGTTCCTGAAAAACTTGTTTAATTGCCATAGTTTCCAACTTGTCATTCAACTCAGTAGAGGTACCATGAGCATTAATATATTGGACATCATCCGCCGTTAGCCCAGCATCTGTCAACGCCAATTCCATCGATCTTGCCGCTCCATTTCCGTCCGGTGCAGGAGCGGTAATATGAAAGGCATCTGCAGTTGAACCGTAACCGGCGATCTCCCCGTAAATCTTGGCGTTTCTTTTTAAAGCATGTTCCAAGCTTTCCAAAACAAGAACACCTGCTCCTTCACTTAAAATAAACCCATCTCTATTTTGATCAAAAGGACGGGATGCTTGCTGGGGGTGCTCATTATTGGTTGACATGGCTTTCATGGAACAAAAACCAGCCATAGACATAGGAGTAAGAGCGGCTTCTGAACCACCCGTTACTACTATGTCTGCATCCCCTCTTTGAATTAGTTTCATTGCTTCACCAATGGCATTAGTTGAGGACGCACAGGCACTAACCACCGTAAAATTGGGGCCATGAGCATCTAAATAAATAGATATCTGACCGGCGGCCATATTGGCAATCATCATCGGGACAAAAAATGGGCTGACTCGACCAGCTCCCTTGTCCAGTAAGGTTTTATGCTGCTCCTCAAATGTTTGTGTGCCACCAATGCCGGTACCGAGTATTACAGCTGTTCTCTTCTTATCGATTTCACCCAGTCTTAAATCTGCATCATCAACTGCCATTTTAGCTGCACTGATGGCAAATTGAGTAAAACGATCCATCCTCCTGGCTTCTTTTTTTTCTATATATACCAAGGGATCAAAATTTCGAACCTCACCTGCTATTTTCGTTGATAAGTCGCTTACATCAAACTTAGTAATTGGTGCAACGCCGGAGCGGCCATTAATAAGTGCCTCCCAAAAAAGCTCCAGGCCAATTCCCACAGGTGAAACTATACCCATACCCGTAACAACTACAACTTTTTTCAAAAGGAGTTCTCCCCTTCCCTCATATATTCATCAGCTTCCGCTAAGAGCTTACTTATAATTTTCTTAACCGGTAAAATTTCTTTAATATTTGCTACTCCTGTTCCGGCAAAAACTAACCCGTTTTTCAGGCTACCCTTTTGAGCATTATCCAAGGCAGATAAAATACAGAATCTACGGGAACACTCTTTTAAACAGTTTTCGCAACGCCAGGGCTCTAAAGGCGTTTTTGCTTCAAGCTTTTTAACAAATTCATTTCTGATTGCTCTTCCTTCCAAGCCCACCGGACTTTGCACGAAAACCAGATCAGACTCTTTCGCAGCCAAGTAAAGAGACTTAAACTCCTGAGAGGCATTAGATTCCTCTGAAGCCGCAAATCTGGTACCCATCTGCACACCGTTTGCACCTAATTTTAACGCCTCAACAATATCCTTACCTGTGGTAATACCTCCGGCGGCAATAATAGGAATTTTAATGGTGTTTCTGACAGAGGAAATGATGTTTTTTAATTGCTCCCTAGTACCCAAATGTCCCCCTGCTTCAACACCTTCCACCACTACCGCCGAGGCTCCCAACTTTTCCGCCATCACAGCCAGTCGAGGTGTGGACACGATGGGCACTATTGCTCGATTGTACTTCTTGCCCCAGCCAAAGATATCCCTAGAAAAGCCCGCTCCGGATACAACCAAATCAATGCCTTCCTCCAAAGCAGCTACTACTAAATTTGCAAATTCTCGTACCGCAAACATCACATTAACTCCGATGATTCCCTTACTCAACTGACGTGCTTTTCTTATTTCCTCCCTTAATTCTCCCACAGACATACCCGTTCCGGCTATAATACCGATACCGCCTTCATTTGCAACAGCGGCAGCCAAGGGAGCGGTGGAAATACGAACAGCCATTCCTCCTTGTATGATGGGTAATTTAGCTTTTAAAGTACCTATTTGCAGCATCGGCAATTGCATTCAAATTCCTCCAAACAATCTACACTCTTATTTTAAGACCTTCAGGGGTCGTTTCTTTTTAGTAAAAATCCCGTAGAAAATCTACGGGATTATGTTTAACTGGTTTTTTGAGTCACATAGTCCACAGCAGCTTTAACATTAACCAATTTTTCTGCGTCCTCGTCAGGAATTTCTATGTCAAATTCCTCCTCCAGGGCCATTACTAATTCCACTACATCAAGGGAATCAGCATCTAAAGCCTCAAAGGTTGTTTCTAGTGTCACCTGCGATTCCTCCACATCCAATTGATCCATTACTATTGTTTTAATCTTTTCAAAAACATCAGACAATCAATTCACCCCCTTCCAAATGTTCCCTTAGAAAATTTTACTACATAACCATTCCTCCGTCTACAGCAATCGTCTGTCCTGTTATATAATCAGCTCTTTTGGAAGCCAAAAAGATCGCCACGGAGGCAATTTCATCAGGACTGCCAAAGCGTCCCTGGGGTATACCGGCCAATAGCTTCTCCTTGTCATTCTCATTGAGATCTTTTGTCATATCGGTGGCTATAAAACCCGGGGCAATTGCATTTACTAAAATATTCCGGGAAGCAACTTCCTTTGCCATAGCTTTTGTAAAGCCAATCAAACCCGCTTTCGCCGCAGCATAATTACTTTGTCCCGCATTACCTACCAATCCTACTACGGAAGCGATATTTATAATTCTACCCCACTTTTGTTTTATCATAGATCTTAATACTTGTTTTGAACAATTAAAAACCCCTGTAAGGTTAGAAGCTATTACAGACTCCCAGTCCTCCGGTTTCATTCTTAGAAGTAAGTTATCTCTCGTAATACCGGCATTATTTACTAAAATATCAACCTTCCCAAGCTCCGCCACAGCCTCTTTGAACAAAAATTCGGTTTGATCCCAGGAGCTAACATCTGCTTTGATGGCAATAGCCTTTCTTCCATGGGACAATATCTCCTGATAGACCTCACCCGCTTTAAGATCACTATGCAAATAATTAATGGCAATATCTGCCCCTTCTTTAGCCATTGCTAAAGCAATGGCTCTGCCTATACCCCTTGAACCACCGGTAACCAAGGCAACCTTTCCTTCTAATTCCATTAAATCACCTCCCGTAGCCTTACTAAAGTATTTTTAAGACTAGCTTCGTCCTCTACATTTAACAAAAGAACATCTTTAAGTACCTTTTTAATTAAACCCGTTAAAACCTTTCCCGGGCCAACTTCAATAAAAACCCTGGCTCCTGCTTTATATAAATAATTAATGCTGTCTTCCCATAAAACCGGGTTCTTTACTTGGCGAACAAGGTTATCCCTTATATCTTTTGCTTCACAAGCAAATTTACCGGTAACATTTGCCACTATCGGAATAGTGGGTTTTCGAAAAGCTTGTTCTTTGATTTTTTCTGATAAAACAATACTGACCGGCTCCATCAGGGAGGAGTGAAAAGGACCACTAACAGCCAAGGGTATCACTCTTTTAGCACCTTTTTCCTTGGCCAACTGTAATGCTTTTTCAACGCCTTCAGAAAAACCTGCTATAACAACCTGTCCCGGACAATTAAAATTTGCAGGCTCCACTAAAGCCAGCTTTGATGCCTCTTGGCAAACCTCTCTCACAGCCTGATTACTTAAGCCAAGGACAGCAGCCATAGTGCCCTCCCCGAAAGGCATTGCATCTTCCATTAATTCGCTTCTCAGCATGACTAAGTTCAAGGCATCTGTAAAACTAAGTACTTCCGCTACCACCAAGGCCGTATACTCACCTAAACTGTGTCCTGCCACAAAATCCGGTCTTACCCCTTCCGCTCTCAAAACTTCTGCACAAGCAAAGCTTGCTGTTAAAAGTGCCGGTTGAGTGTTAGTTGTTTTCTTTAACTCATCCTCATCTCCTTCAAAGCAAAGACTTGATAATTGTTTGATGCTGTCTGCTTTACAAAAAACAGCCTTTGCTGCCGGATACTTATCTGCTAATTCTTTTCCCATACCCGTATATTGTGAGCCCTGTCCGGGAAATACAAATGCAATCTTCCCCACCTGCTTATCTCCTGTCTTAGTTTTAAATTTGAAAATCATTCAATACCTTCTCTGCCCCAAGCAAAATATCTTGAATAATAGCAGCCGCGGGCTCTTCTCTTTGAATCATAGCAGAAATTTGACCAGCCATTAATGAACCCATTTCTGTATCGCCGTCTATGACTGCTACCCTAAGTCTGCCTTTGCCTAATTCTTCAAATTCAGATAAACTGGCCTGACGTTTTTCTAAACCGGCAAATTCCTTGGTCAATTTATTTTTTAAAACCCTTACCTCATGCCCCGGCAAACCCGTCAAAACGGTATCCCGATCCTTTGCCTTTAGAATTGCCTCTTTATAGCGAGGGTGAGCAATAGACTCAGTAGCACAAACAAACCTTGTTCCTAATTGTATTCCTTTTGCACCCAATGCTAATGCCGCTACCATTCCCCTGCCGTCAGCAATTCCCCCAGCCGCTATAACAGGTATTTTTACAGCATCCGCCACCTGAGGGACAATTGCCATAGTAGTTAATTCACCAACATGACCGCCACATTCCATCCCTTCTGCGATAACTGCATCGGCACCTAACTTTTCTAAACGCCTTGCCAAAGCAACAGAAGATACCAAAGGAATTACTTTAATATTTTTTGCCTTTAACATTTGCAGATGCTTACCGGGGCTGCCTGCACCGGTGGTAATAATCGGAATTCGCTCATCTAAAACAACCTGTATAATATCGTCAACCCACGGCGACAAATAATAAACATTAACCCCGAAAGGCTTTCTTGTTTTGTCCTTTGCTTTT
>CAZCQT010000112.1:0-6005 GCA_964500905.1 uncultured Moorellales bacterium | reverse complement strand
AGCTGAACGCTTAAACGGGTAGCAATGGCATCTGTTCCCGGATGGAAATGGAACCAAATTGGATGTGCTGGTATAAAACTTTCCGGGAATACAATTATACGAGCACCATTTGCACCAGCTTCCCTAATCAATTCACATGCCTTTTTAGTTGTCGCTTCTTTATTAAGAAATACCTGAGATGCCTGAACTGCTGCTACCTTTACTACAGAATTTTTATTGTCACTCATAATACCAACCTTCCTTCTTAGCTTATTTGTTATGACATTTGGTCAGGCTTTCATTCATCACCCCTTTTAAAATAATGAATACTAGGGAAATCTTAACCCGCTTATAAAAACTCAAATCTGTTTTATACAAGGATCACCCCCAATAAACCTTAAAAAGATATCACCTGAAAAACATTGATAGGCGTTAAGCAATACTACTTTTACGAGATTTTATTTGTAAAATTATCGGGACAGCAACTACCGCTACACCAACCAGGCCTAATGTTAATGAGGGCGTAAAGAGTAGAAATGCTCCCACTGCAAATAAAACCTGTTCTAATAAGGTGTTTTTTCTGATGAAAAAACGTTGAATAAAAAATGCCGTTGCAAATACCGCAACTAACGAGGTAATTACCGCTGAGATGCTGTCAAACAGTGAGCCTGTAAACAATAGCGGAGTATAAACAAATAGCAGGGGAATCACTATCAGGAAGAATCCATATTTCAATGATTCAAACCCGGTTTTTATAGGATCGGACCCTGCCACCGCCGCAGCGCTGTAAGCCACCAAAGCCACAGGCGGCGTTAACCCAGATAGCTGACTATACCAAATTAATAACATATGGGCAGAAATCATTGGCACTCCCAGTTTCACTAATGCTGGTGGAGCCATAACTGCCAGAATAACATAGACTGCCGCTATGGGTGCACCCATACCTAAAATAAATGCACCAATTGCAATCATGACAATAGTTAAAAATAAATTTCCTTGTGATAGCGATAAAATAGCATCAGAAAATCTTAATCCTAAACCGGTTAAAGTTAAAACCCCGACTATAATCCCAATTGCCCCAACAATTGATGCAATAATTAAGATATCCCTACCGGCATTGACAAAGGTGTTGACTAAAACTTTAGGTGTCATTTTATTATCTTTTGTAGCGAAACTAATGAAAAAACATGAAACACTGGCCCAAAAAGCTGCATAGCTTGGACTCAAGCCCTTAGCCAGAAGATAAACCATAATAATTAAGGGAATTGTCAAAAACCAACCCTCTTTAAAAATAGCTTTAGGATCCGGCACTGATGACGCATCAAAGTGTTCTAATCCTTTCCTTTTTGCCTCCAGGTAAACAAGGGTCCATAGCCCAGTATAGAATAGTAATGCAGGAATCGCCGCAACTGCAATAATTGTTTTGTAAGGTATTCCGGTAAATTCAACCATAAAAAAGGCAGCCGCACCCATGACTGGGGGGGTGAACATAGAACCGGTGGCGGCAACTGACTCAATCGCTGCTGCTGTAGTTGGTCTGTAACCGGCTCTTTTCATTAAGGGAATAGTAAAGGTTCCGGTTGTAACCACATTGGCAACAGGACTTCCGGAAATACTGCCAAACAAGGCCGATGCAGCAACCGCACATTGTGCAGTACCCGATGGGCTTCTACCTAGCAGTGCATGAGTAAAATCAATAAAAAACTTACCTACTCCCGAAGAAGTTAAAAAAGCACCAAAGATAACGAAAACCATAACATAGGTCGCCAGTGTATAATCTACTGTTCCCAAAATTCCATCTGTTGAAGTAAACAAGAATGTACTAATCCTTTGCCATGTAAATCCGGGGTGAGCAATAATCATCGGCAATTTTTGGGACACGCCATTCCATGCATATAACAGAAAAAGTACAGCGGTTGCCGGCAGCAACATACCTACCGCCCTACGAGCACCTTCCAACGAAAGAACAATGCTTAGTACCCCTGCTGCAATTTCCATGTTGTTGTAAACACCAAATCTCCCCACCAGTTGGGTGTAATCCCAAGTAAAATAAAATCCAATTGCCAAGGCGGTCAATGCACAAAGTGCATCTACTACAGTAAACCTGTCCTTCGGCGATCTAACCTTACTAAAGGGAAAATACAAATAAACCAAAGCCAATGTAGTCCCAAAAAAGATGCCTAGGTGACTGGAAATACTAAAAACACCGAAACCTGCCGTGTAGAAATAGAACGCACCCAGCAAGCCGCAAAGAACCATCACTGCCAGATTATAGTTACCTTTTAATTTGCGTCTTTCGGTTAATATTAAGTTGTTTAAAATCCATCCACCAATTCGTTTAATGCCGGAAGTGTGTGCTTTTTCCATGAATATCCTCCTTGTTTATTAAAGGAATTGAAGGGCTTAATTAGAACTGCAACCTATAAGCCCTTCTTATTTTATCTGCCCGACAATGGTTCTAGGGGTGTATCATAACTCTGATTGCCCCATCTTCCTTCTGATGAGTCATCCGCCAGGCAGTGGAAAAGTCATCCAGGGATTCGAAACGATGCGTCATAAGGGGCTCAACATCTACCGTCCCCCGCTCAATCATTCTTAAGCCCCTGGCGGAAACCCATTGGGGATTGGCAACGGAACCAAATACATTTAGATGCCCACGTACTATTACGCTCAAATCTATATTTAGGTTTCTTCCAGGCCCGGTAGCACCACCCAAGCTGACTCTCCCTCCGCGTCTGGCACAATTGAGTGCTAATTGTGCGGCACCCTCACTGCCGGCAAACTCAACTACTACATCCGGACCAAGGCCACCAAGCTTTTCTTTAATTATCCTAACAGGATCCTCAACTGATAAAACATCTATGACCTCATCTGCTCCGTATTTCAAAGCTGTCTGCAATCTTTCCGCATCACCGGCACCCGCACCGGCTACAACAATCTTACCAGCGGACATTGCATTAGCACATTGCAATGCTAATAAACCAATGGCCCCAGGACCGATAATCAGAACATTTTCACCGGACCTTAGATTGGCTCTTTCCACAGCATGAAGAGCGACACCGATATTATCAGTCATGGCACCCTGGTCGTAACTCAATCCATCGGGCAAGCGATGCACTGCTTTTACTGAAACAGCACAGTATTCCGCAAGTCCTCCCGGTACAGTAAAGCCAATATGCTGGTGTCCCAAAGCTGTGTTGCCATAATTAACACATAGATTATACATGCCATTAATGCAGGGTTCGCAGGCACCGCAACCTACGTGAACCTCCACGCCGACTCTGTCCCCAACTTTGACCTTATTAACACCCTTGCCCAAGGCTACCACTTCCCCGCTCCATTCATGCCCGGGGATGTGGGGGAAATGCCCCCCAGGCCAATTACCGGTGAACACCTTCATATCGGTAGCACAAATCGTTGTTGACTTAACCTTGATTAAAACTTCACCCTGGCCAGGCTCCGGGATAGGCACTTCTCTGATTTCAAATTTATTTGGTTCAGGATAATATACCGCCTTCATTTTAGACAACCTCCTTATCATTTAAAATTTTCTTAAGCCTTAATCTCTTGTGTTCGCCGCTAAAGCTTGTTTGAGAAAAGTAAAATCACAATATTTTGCCGGATCGTTAAGAAGCTTGTCTATCTCCCCGGTATCAGCCATTACCTTCATGACCTCAATTACACCATTGAAATCGATCTCTGCATTAGGATTATAAGTCTTAGATTCAAAGTAACGATCATAGGTTTTCGCAGCTATCTCTTGCTCAGCTTTTAGATGGTCAACAAGGATTTGAACGGCCTCATCTTTATTGGCGGTATTATATAACCACGCCGTGGACCGAATATAGGCCCTAATATACCTTACCAGCTTGTCTGCATTTTTTTCGGCATCACTTCTTTTAATGGCACCTACAGTACCTTGATACTTAGGGAAGTAATCTAGATTGCTTCCCAGGCGTCCCAACCCGTTAGCTTCAGCTTTTAAATCAGTTGGCCCATCCAGTAAAGCTCCTGCAACCTCACCATTCAAAATGGCTTGGTATCTTTCGCCCGTTCCACCAATCTGTACCAACTCATAATCCTTGCCTTCAATCAGGCCGTTTTTTAGCATCATCCTTTTCAATAACAGCGAAAACCCAGTGGCTACACCATCTACACCCAATTTTTTGCCGTGCAAATCAGAGTAACTTTTGATATCCGCACCTACTATCAAACTGTAGTTAGGTTTTGAAATACCAAATATGCTGACCAAATCGGATCCCGCTTCTACGGCACGGATAATATGATCGATTGCTTGATGCCCAAGATCATAAATGCCGCCGTGTTTTAGTTCCTGCATTTGTTTCACTGAAGACCTGGTAAAGACAACCTCCATCTCCAAGCCCTCAGTTTCAAAGAACTTTTTTTCCAGACCTACATAAACAGGCCAGTTCCCAGCAGATTCAGAAATTATTGCTACTTTAAAGGGCTGTAAAGTCTGTTTCATCTTTTTTAAAAACCTCCAATTAGTAATTGAAAACTGCTTTAAAAACAGTACTATTTTTCAGGGTCAAGAATTACCTTTAAAGCACCATCAATCCGCTTGGTAAAAATTTCGTAAGCTTTTGGAAATTCCGTCAGCGGAAAATGATGAGTGATAACTGCATCAACATTTAGCTTTCCAGCACTAATCATTGGAATAACCTCTTCACAGGTTCCGCGGTTAGCCCGGACACCAAACAAATCAATTTCTTTTAAGACTATATCTTGCATTGGCAGGTTAACAGGGTTGTAGGGAATACCAGTAAAGGCAACCCTGCCGCCTTTTCTAACCACTTGCACAGCCTGCACTACGGTATCCTCTGTGGCCGCAGTATCTACTGAAGCGTCCACGCCGCGTCCCCCCGTCAACTCTAGAATTCTATTTACAACATCCTCCGCAGTATAATCAACCTTAATCGCATTAAATGTGCCCGCTGTTTCTAGCCTGTCACCCGCACCCACAACTATTACCTTAGCCGCACCCAATGCGTGTGCACACTGAACTGCAAGTATTCCCAGTGCTCCAGGGCCGAATATCGCTACAGTATCTCCCGGATAAATTTGTGCTCTTTTAACCGAGTGAAGAGAGATACTCGTTGCATCAACCAATGCACCTTGATCGTAAGTCATGGTATCCGGCATTTTATGAATGCTTTTGATATTAACAACCATATATTCAGCGAAGGATCCCTGGGAATAATGTCCGTACTGCCGATGTCCTATCTCTGTTTTGCCATAATTTTCACATAGATTGTAACGTCCGGTTGTACACATCCGACAAAATCCACAGCCAGCATGGGAAGTACCTGCAGCACGATCACCTATTTTCCAACCAAAACCAGCGGTATATTCTCCAAGCTCCACAACTTCGCCTGCCCACTCATGTCCCTGAGTATAGGGGAAGCTCTTTGGCCACTTGCCTGGATGTTTGCCATCGATGATCCCTACATCAGTCCCACAAATCGCAGTGGCCTTTACCTTCATCAGTACCTCAAAGGGACCTGGCTTATGCACAGGAATTTTCTCCACTTTAAAATCATTAGGGCCATAAAGTACAACTGCGTTCATTTCCTTAGGTATTGTCATAATGCTAAAACCTCCTAGTTTTAATTTTTTATGCTTGTTAGCAAATTTGATTTTTGGATAATAGTGTTTATTTTTACCTTCACCTGAAAATCTCATTTCCTTAGAGTGTGCCCGTGTTTTGGCTCTTGATTTACCTGCAAATTATAGTGTTTCCAGAATTTCAACCAAGTGCTGCGTATTTTCAGCGATATATGCCCCTGCTTCTATTAATTTTTTTTCTTTGTTTTCGGCACTGCCTGTCCCATCTGCAGCCACTATCGCTCCTGCGTGTCCCATATTTCTCCCTTTGGGAGCATTTTTGCCCGCTATTAAGGCCACCACCGGTTTGGTGATATGGTGCTTAATATACTCTGCCGCCAGTTCCTCTTCATTTCCTCCAATTTCACCGATTAAAACTATTGATTTGGTTTCGGGATCTT
>CAZCQT010000111.1:0-6011 GCA_964500905.1 uncultured Moorellales bacterium | reverse complement strand
CCTTCGGCCTCCAGATTCATTAAGGGAACAGCCTCCCCGGTTATTCTTTTGGCAATATTACGGTAAGCCTCTCCCGCCCTGGCTTGTTTCTCCAGCACAATCGGCTCTCCCCTGTTAGTAGAAACAACAATCATTTCATCTTCCGGTATAACTCCCAAAAGATCAATTGCTAAAATCTCTATCATATCATCTATGTCCATCATATCCCCTCTTTTTACCATTAAGGGACGGAGTCGGTTAATAATCAATTTAGGTTCTGATAAACCATTTGCCTCTAAAAGGCCTACAATACGATCCGCATCTCTTACCGCGGCAACCTCCGGGGTAGTAACAACCACAGCCCTCTCAGCACCTGCTATAGCGTTTTTAAACCCCTGTTCGATGCCGGCGGGACAATCAATAATAATATAATCAAATTCTTCTTTCAGAGAGTTGGTAAGATCTTTCATTTGCTCCTCAGAAACAGCAGTTTTATCTTTTGTTTGAGCAGCAGGCAAGAGAAAGAGAGTTTCAAAGCGTTTGTCCTTAATCAAGGCTTGCTTCAAACGGCAGTTCCCAGTAACCACATCCACTATGTCGTAAACAATCCTGTTTTCCAGGCCCAAGACAACATCTAAATTGCGGAGCCCGATATCTGTGTCTACCAGCACTACCTTATTACCCATTAATGCCAGCCCCGTACCTATATTAGCTACGGTGGTAGTTTTTCCTACCCCCCCCTTACCAGAGGTTACTACAATAACTTCTCCCATTATTTTTCCTCCTCTTCCTAGCGAAAACTTTGCTCTAAATTGAATGCTTTGCTGCTACCTTGATGATAGTTTTCAATGATGACCATTCCGTCTATGATTTTAGCTATTTCCGGATATTCCGGTTCTGGGTATTCGCCATCGGGGGCACGGGTAAAATGACTTGCGATTCTCAGCTGAGTAGGTTTTAGTCGAAAAGCAGCTACTACGGCCTTTTCATTGCCCTCCGCACCTGCGTGAGCTACCCCCCTTAAGCTGCCCATAACTATAATATTGCCCCCTGCCATTACTTCCGCTCCCGGATTAACATCTCCCATGATCACTACATTGCCCGGATATCGAACAGCCTGACCGGAACGTAAGGTACGTTGCAAAAGTATTGTGTTGGCACCATCTACAACATTTGTTTTCTTTTTTGATGCATTGTTATATCCCCCGTTTGCCCGAGAATATTTTTCGCCGACTTTTCCTTCATCATCTGAACCATAAATTGCCGATGAAGTATTCTTCATAGCATCTCCTCCTGACAACCCCTCGCATACATCACTCTATCTGAGGCAAAAGACCTGAAAAACAAAAATTATTTTTAGAAAAAACCAGCCGCCTTTACTAAAAATTAACTTCTACAAAGCTAGTCCATTTCCTGCTTTATGCAAAAAAAACCCCTCGGTTTTTTCCTCTCTTTTCCAACACAATGGGACTTATCTCTAGTCTTATCTTAAGTCCCGGGGGGAAAATCGACATAAAACTCTTCCGGCAATTCGTATTCCTCCATATCTTCATTTAAACCGAAATATTCCTCAAAAACTGCCTTGGCAACCAAACCGGCGGAACCGCTTCCGGTTTTCCCGTACTCTATAATACCGGCAAAGGCAATTTGGGGATCATCATAAGGTGCAAATGCAATAAATATCCCGTGATAATCCTTTAATTTATCATCTCCAACTAAACCTGTTTCGGCTGTACCTGTTTTTGCTCCCACTTTAATTTCCGGCGGGAATTGACGAAACAGGGCCCAAGCGGTTCCACCGGGCTGGGTGGTTCCCACCATGCCCTTTCTGGTATTTGCCAGGGTTTCTTGAGAAAAAGGGACCTCTGTTACTATTTCCGGTTCAAACTGCTTTAAAAGTTCCCCCTTATCACTATAAATGCTGTCAACCAAATAAGGCTTAAATCTTTGTCCCCCATTAGCCAAAGTAGCCACAAAATTAGCCAATTGTAAAATGGTATACATGTTGGAGCCCTGACCAATGGAGGTATTATATGTGTCATACGCTTGCCAATTTGTATCAAAGCTCATATCAACCCTATATCTGGCCTCCAAGCTTTTTAACTCCAAGTCAAGTTCTTTCAGTAATTTATTCTTTTCTTCCTGATCCACAGTACTTTCCAACAGATGATCATATTTTTCCTGTAAACCCTCACGGCGGGCACTATATCGTCTTTCAATTAAAATTGAGTTAATTTCTTTTTTCCACGCCGGCGTAGGCAAAATGCCTTTAGATTCCCCCGGCAAATCAGTCAAGCCTGTAGGCTTACCCAGGCCAAAGGCATCCGCTATTTTATCTATACCTTCAATACCTGCCAGTTCTCCTGCATATTGAAAGAAGACATTGCACGAAACAGCCATAGCTTGATAAAAATCAACAACCCCGTGGGTACTCCAGCATTTTATATAGGGCGGTTTCCAGTAGCTGCCGGTGCATTTGACGCTTACATTGTTAACATTCATTTTGCCGGATTCTAAAGCCGCCATGGCAGTAATGGGTTTAAAGGTAGAACCGGGAGGATAGGTTGCTTTAATCGCTCTATTGTATGTTGGTGCCAGCTTCGGATCATTATAGTAATCACTTTTTTGGCCGTAACTACCATCAACAAAATCATTGGGATTCATCTCCGGATGAGAAGCCATTGCTAAAATACCCCCGGTCTTAACATCTAAAAGAACTCCTGCACCCACTTGACTCTTTGGGCTTTCAGTAGCTTGTATTTTTTCTATCACTTCCCTGATGCTGTCTTCCATAACTTTTTGTAATTTATAGTCAAGTGTCAGCCTTAGGATATTGCCGGGAGTGGGAGCCAATGTTACGGGTAGTTCCCTTACTATCCGGTGACTAGCATTCACCTCAATGGGCTGCGATCCTTCCAGCCCCCTTAGACCCATGATTAAACCTTGTTCGTCCTCTAAAAGCTCAAAGCTTTTTTCCAGGCCCATTTTACCAATGCGGTCATTAAGATCATAGCCTTTTTCTTTATTTGCCTCTAGCTCACTTTTGCTGATGATTCCTTCAAAACCAAGAATATGGCCTGCTAACGCCCCTTCGGGGTAATAACGCATTGGTTCCGAACGAATAACCAAGCCTGGCAATTCCCCTCTTCTTTCCTCCAAAACAGTAATCAAGGTTACGGATTCCTCGCTCCAGGGTAGTCTAAAAATCTCTAAAGGCTCATAACGACGGAGATGGTTGCCAAGCTTCTCCATAATTAACTCCTTTGTAATCTCAGGCCTTGCCAAGAGGGAGGCCAGTCTCTCTGCTACCTGCTCCTCTTGTTCTTTATTATTTAAATGAGAAACAGAAATTGTAAAAATGGGTTTACTGGAAGCCAGCACAGTGCCGTCCCTAGTAATGATATCTCCCCTTTTAGCCGGAATTGACAGCATCCGAATCCGATTGCCGTCCGATCTGGTTTTGTAAGCCTCCGCCTGCACTATTTGCAATAAATAAAGCTGACCCAATAAAACAGCAAAAATTAATATGGACAGGAGGGAAAAGATTTTAAATTTACTTTTAAATGCTTTCTTTTTTTCTTCCATACCTTTTCCTCCTGATCCTATTTAAATTTGATTGAAGTGAATTCCTTCGTTACAAATGATGAGAATGGCTTATAAATAATCAAACCCATAAGTGAATTGTAAGCAGCTAGGGGCAAGGCAAATTGGCGAAAAAGCACAAATTGGTTAACCCCTGAAACTAATGAAAAAAGGGAAATATAAATCAGGTGAGACAATACAGAACCGCCAAAAACAACTAATAACGGCAAAATTAAATTATCCTTAAAGAGCTTTCTTTCTCCAAACCCCGTTAAGTAGCCGATAAGCATTTTAGTGGCGGCATTTAACCCCACAAAACGGCCTAATAAAAGATCCTCCGCCAGCCCGAAAATAAAACCTATTTTAGCACCGGCAATGCTTCCACGAAAAAGGGAGTAGAACAAGACCAAGATTAAAAGAAAATCCGGTTTTACTCCATAAAAGGTGAATAGATCAAAAAAAGTTGTTTCCAAGGTTAGGGAAAGAAAAAGGAGGATAGCCAGGGTGAAATAATGCACCTTATTCCTCCCCTCTCTCAGGCAGAACAATCAGCACTTCTTCAATTCGATCAAAATCCACAAAGGGAAGCAATTGAGCCTTTTTCATTAAGCCATTGGACTCAGGAGCTATATCTACTACATAACCAACAGGAAGTCCTTTAGGGAAAATTCCTCCTAAACCGGAAGTTACAATGATATCATTTTCCTGAATAGGGCTGTCATAGGGCAATTGAACCATCTGCAAGGGTATTTTGTCATCCCCTGTCCCCTCCACAATTCCGGGAAATCTGGTACTTTGCACCATACCTCCTAAAGCACCTTCATGATCTAAAATTAATAAAACCTCAGCAGATCTTTCCCCCAGTATCCCAATTCTGCCGACCACGCCTTTTGTGGTAACTACAGCCATCCCTTCCTTAAGTCCATGAATTCTGCCCTTATTAATGGTAAAGGTTTTACGCCAATTAGAAGGGTTTCGCCCAATCACTTTGGCGGCCAAGAGCTCTCTTTGATCTATAAAAGAGGCTTCAAAATTCAAAAGACTCCGTAATCTTAAATTTTCCGTGCGATATTCTTCCAACAAATAGAGCTCCCCCGTAAGCTCCTCAATTTGTTTTTGTAATAATTTATTCTCTTCCTTAGTTCGACTATACTTTGTAAGGCCTTCAAAAAAGTCCTTACCGGTTTGAGTAATAGTTGTAACCCCGCTCTCCAAGGGAGCCAACAAATCTTGCCAAAGGGCCTCCGGTTTCGTTAACCAGGGGCGATTCCAACCGGTAAAAAATGCCAGCACAAGACTTAATACTAAAACGGCCCCAAAGGCTACAACCTTTGGGTTAATTTTTTGGCGTTTCAATCCCCTTCACGCCCCTTTTTATCCCATCTTTCTTGTCGGTATCAATACCCTTTTTAATACAGCTATATTTTCCAATACCTTTCCTGTACCGGTAGCCACAGCTCCCATAGGATCCTCCGCTAAATGTACGGGCATGCCTGTTTCTTCCTGGATTAAATCCCCTAGGCCCCATAAAAGAGAACCACCGCCTGCCATTACAATGCCCCGATCCATAATATCCGCAGCCAACTCCGGAGGAGTTTTTTCTAAGCAAATTTTAATAGCTTCAATTATTCCCGCCACAGGTTCCATTAGTGCCTGTTGAATTTCAACAGCCGACACCTCTATGGTTTTTGGCAAACCTGTAACCAAATCCCTTCCCCTGACAGGAAAAACCATCTGCTTCCTTGTTTCTCCTTCGGTAGCGGAGGTAAAACTGGCGGCACCTACTTCTATTTTTATTTCCTCCGCAGTTCTTTCTCCCACCATCAAATTAAATTTACGTTTAATATGATAAACAATTGCCTCATCCAAATCATCCCCGCCTACCCGAATGGAACGGCTGGTAACTATTCCCCCTAAAGAAATAATGGCAACTTCCGTTGTGCCTCCTCCAATATCTACAATCATATTGCCGGTCGGCTCATGAACAGGAAGACCGGCACCAATGGCAGCTGCCATCGGTTCTTCAATTAAATAGGCTTCCTTTGCCCCTGCTTGCAGGGCTGCCTCCCTGACTGCCCTTTCTTCCACTGCCGTTACACCCGAAGGAACACCAATAACCACCCGGGGACGCACTAAAATACCTTTTTTAACAGCCTTGCCAATGAAGTAGTTTAAAAGCTTTTGAGTAACATCAAAATCTGCGATTACTCCATCCTTAATGGGGCGAATTGCTATAATATTGCCAGGGGTTCGGCCAATCATTTTTTTAGCCTCTTCCCCAACAGCAAGAATTGCTCCCTTGTCTTTTTGGATAGCGACTACTGATGGTTCTTGTATAATAACTCCTTTACCCTTTACATGTACCAAGATATTAGCTGTTCCCAAATCTATTCCCAAATCTCGTGCAAAAATCATGCCTCTTCTCCTTCCGCGTCAAAAGCAAGCTTATA
>CAZCQT010000110.1:3604-6040 GCA_964500905.1 uncultured Moorellales bacterium | reverse complement strand
AATTAGCCTGTGAAGCGGAATTATTGTTTGCAATTGAAAAGTAATGCTTGTATCCCAAATCCAAAAGAGATAAAATTATAAGAAGGTTAAATTTTTAGCAAATAATCAGTGGAGGCGATTGGCCTTGAAGTGGCAGTACATGGGGGCAATGTTTCTGGCTCTAATCATATCCTTAATCATCACCCCTTTAGTTAAAAGGCTGGCAATTCGCTGGGGTGTAATGGACAAACCGGACCAAAGAAAGGTACATCAGCAGTTAATGCCCAGAATGGGCGGGCTGGCTATTTTCTTTTCCTTTTCTTTAGTTGCTTTAATAACACAACCCTTATCCAAGCCTTTGGTGGGACTTTTATTAGGTGCCGCTTGGATTATGCTAGTGGGTATTATAGATGATTTTAAAGGCTTGTCGCCAAGGATTAAATTGGTGGGTCAAATTATCGGAGCCCTCATCTTAATTGGTTTTGGCTTTAGAGTTGATTTTGTTACCAACCCATTTAGTGAAGGCATGATTTTCCTGGGCAAGCTGGCTATTCCCATTACTATACTTTGGATTATCGGGGTAACCAATGCAGTTAATTTAATTGACGGATTGGATGGTTTGGCTGCAGGCACCTCCGGTATTGCTTCCTTAACCATTGCTTTAGTGGTTTTATCCCAATATTTGCTGAACCCGGATCTATCCTTTGGTTCCTTAATGGTTATTCCTTTGGCCTTGATTCTTTTAGGCAGTCTATTGGGTTTTCTTAAATACAATTTTCATCCGGCACAAATTTTTATGGGGGATAGTGGGTCCATGTTTTTGGGCTTTACCCTGTCCGCCTTAGCTATTATTGGTTTAACAAAGGGTGCTGCAGTGATTTCTGTGTTTATTCCCATTGTTATTTTAGGAATTCCTCTTTTTGATACCTTCTTTGCTATTTTGCGTCGTTATTTAAATAAGCAGCCCATTTTTCAACCGGATAAACATCATTTGCATCATTGCTTGTTGGAAAAGGGCTTATCCCATCGGCAAGCGGTTTTAACTATTTACGGCATTAATTTGATTTTAGGAGCCAGTGCAGTGCTGATGACTTGGCTGGACAATGATCACGCTATGGTTTTATTGGGTATAATTGCCTTTCTGGTAATCCTGGGAGCAAACCATTTAGGTATTACCAGCAAACAAATTGTTTCCGATGGCAGTACTAAGAATCAAAAGGATTTCCTGTCTCATTAAAGGGCAGCAGTAGAATAAAATTAATTTTGTAAATCAAAGGGGTGGGCTTATGCAGGTCAGTAGAACGGTCATTTTAGTTGTTTTAGGTGTAAGCATTGCCATTGCAGGTTTTGCGGCAGGTAGTTTTGCAGGTGCCTATGTGCTGGGAGAACCGGGTTCAGAGTTTGATCCTTTAATTGCTGAGAGCTACTTTAAAGAGGGAGTAGAGACGGCAACAGCAACTCTAAAAAACCAGATTAGTGGTTTACAGGAACAGGTAGACGAGCTTCGCTTTAAGTTGGATGCCATAGAAATCAAGGCCGGGCTGGTATCTTCCGGTACAGGTAAGTCTGGCACCGAGGTATCTGCTACAAAACCCAATCCCCCTGCAAGTGGGACAAGCATAGAAATCAAACCGGTGGTATCCGGTAGTCAGGAAGGGGCCTTGACCGGTAAAACAGGGATAATTACCCCGTCGGATGGTGCAAATTTGCGTACAGGACCCGGCTCCAAGGAATATGATATTATTAAGGCTTTGGAAAAGGATACAAAGGTAGAGATTTTAGGGACAAAAGATGGTTGGTATGAGGTGAAACTTTCCGATGCAACTAAGGGTTGGATATCGGCGGGTTTAATTAAAGTAGATTGACTTTGGGGTTAGTACGGATTACATAATTACCCCGGCCCCCCTTGGGGGTTTTTTTGTAAAAAGGAGCAGATAAGTGGGCCAAAATAGGATACTTTTTATTGTTTTACGCTGGCTGTTATTTTTTTTGGGTATATTTTTCATTAGCTTGGGAATTGCTTTGATGGTGAAGGCTGCCTTAGGCCTTAGCCCCTGGGATGTTTTTCATCAGGGTGTAACCAAGGTGTCAGGTTGGTCTATGGGTAAGGTTATGCAGTTGACCGGTATTGTTTTGATTATTATCAGTTGGGTTTTGGGATACAAACCCGGACTGGGGACTATTATCAATATGTGGGGTATTGGTTATTTTTTTGATTTGGTTTTAGTCCATTTGCCGGATCCCAATTCCCTGCTTCTCAAAATTTTGTTGTTTGCAATCGGTGTGTTGGTTTACGCGTTGGGCTCCGGGGCCTATATAGCCTGTGCCTTTGGGGCCGGTCCCAGGGATAGTCTGATGATGGCCTTGCATCAAAGAACCGGCAAGGGTATTTCCTTGATTCGTACAGGGATAGAATTGTCTGCCCTGGCAATTGGCTGGCTTTTAGGTGGCTTGGTT
>CAZCQT010000110.1:0-3594 GCA_964500905.1 uncultured Moorellales bacterium | reverse complement strand
TTGGCGTAGGCACGGTGATTTTTTCTTTTTCCATTGGCCCCCTGTTGGCTGTTTTTTTACCCCAAATGGAATTGTTTCTGGCCGGGGCGGAAAGGTTTTTATATTCAGGCAAAGAAAGCTTTTAAAAGTTAGTTAAAGAAAAATTTACTGGAGGTCTTGTAAGTGAAGGGCTTTTTAGTATCAAGCGGTACGGAGTTATTATTGGGACACACAGTTAATACTAATGCAACCTATCTTGGTCAGCAGCTGGCTGAATTGGGAATTGATTTGCATACAGTCATCACTATAGGAGATAATCTGGAACGTTTAGCAGAGGCAATTCGGCAAGGCGGCGAGGTTGCCGATTTGATCATTGTGAGCGGTGGTCTTGGCCCAACTGAGGATGATATCTCCCGGGAGGCTTTAGCCCTGGCTTTAAATATCTCCTTACAGAACCATCCCACAGCCAAGGAGGTAACAGAAAGATTTTTTGTAAGAAGAGGGTTAGAAACTCCTAAAGTGAATGAGAGACAATTTTTAGCACCTGTAGGGGCCATCATTTTGGATAATCCTTTTGGCACTGCTCCCGGAGTTTATTACGAGCATCAAGGCAAGGTTTATGTTCTGCTGCCGGGCCCTCCCAGGGAGTTGATTCCTATGTTCGAAAATGAATTGCTGTCCCTTTTGCAAGACAAATCCGAAGGGCTGGTGATTTTTTCCCGAGTCTTAAAGGTAGCCGGTATTGGTGAACCGGCGGCTGAAGAAAAGATTAGAGACTTAATTCATTCCGCAAATCCAACGGTAGCACCGGCTGCTAAAAGGGGAGAAATACATTTTAGAATTACAGCCAAGGCCGGAAGCATAGAGGAAGCAAAGGACATGATAGCACCCCTGGAAAAGGCTGTAAGGGAGCGTTTAGGTACCTGTGTTTTTGGTCAGGATCAGGACAGTTTGGAAGGGGCAGTAGCGAAGCTACTGACTGAACAGAGGTTAACTATTGGGGTGGCGGAATCCTGTACAGGTGGCTTGGTGGCTCACCGCCTGACCAATATCACCGGTAGCTCTGATTATTTTCAGTTAGGTATCGTGGCCTATCATAATCTTTGGAAAGAAAGCTTATTAAATGTTCCCGAGGCAATTTTGCAGGAAAAAGGTGCTGTAAGCCCGGAAGTAGCCCTGGCAATGGCTAGTGGCATCAGAGCAAAAGCGGGAACCTCTATTGGTTTGGGGATCACAGGTATAGCAGGGCCGGGAGGAGCCACTGAAGAAAAACCGGTGGGCTTAGTCTATTTGGGAATTGACTTCGGAGACAGGCAACTGGTTTTTAAGGAACAATTAATCGGCAGCCGACAAGATATTAAGTGGCGTAGCAGCCAATGGGCGTTAATGCAGCTATATCAGGAGCTGATGGGGTAGGGGACAAAGGAAAGAAGAAAGTGGACAGGGGACAGGAACGATAGTTGAACAATAGTTAAACGATTGGGAAGCAATCTTTCGGCTACTGTTCAACTATCGTTTACCCATCTGAATGCATATAATAGACTACTCTCAAAATGGGGGGTGGTCTTTTGGAACAGCTGCTGCTGATATTGGTTGTGGTTGCTTTGGCTGTTTGTGTAATACTGATATTTCTTGGCGTTTATTTAAAAAGTCCTAACCAAAAAAAAGGACTTGAAAGCAAGGAACAATATTTTTTAGTGTTAACTGATGAAAAAACCCAAATCGAGGACTTGGTTAAGCGGTTAAAATGGCATATTTTTTGGTTGGGGAAACCCGTGGAATTAGTGGTAGCAGTAGAAGAAACTCAAAAAAGGCTACTTGATATATTATTGCGGCTACAAGCCAAAAATAATTTCCTAAAAATCTTAATTTTGCGGGAAGGGGAAGAATTTAACCTTTTGCTGGAGGATTAAAGCAAGTTTTAACTAATTAATAGCTTATGCAGAAAAAATTAATTTACGGCTTTCAACAAAATTACCGAAACTTAATTAAAGGTTTTGAAGCATTGGTGTTTCCTTCTGACCAAAATTGCCCCCTTTGCAGACAAAAGCTGCCTCAAAGCGGGCTTGTTTGTGATTCCTGCCAACGGGGGCTGGAGCTTTGGCGGCAAGAAAAAAAATGTCCGCTTTGTGGTCGCTTGATGGCAGATGGTGGAGATAGATGTTCCGATTGCAAGAAAAGCATCCCTGTCTATAAATTGGCCAGAGCGGCGGCTCCTTATGAGGGTTATTTTGAACAGGCCATAAAAAGATTTAAATATCACAACGAGCAATGGTTGGCCGAGCCTTTAGGTATAATGATGGCCGAGCTAATCAAAAATGAGCCCCTTTATCATAAAATTGATCTCGTGATTCCTGTACCCCTGTCCAAAAGAAGGCTGGGGGAAAGAGGTTTTAATCAAAGCCTGCTCTTGGCCAAGGTAATTGGTAAACAGTTGGACATCCCCTTGGGCAAGGATATTTTATTTAAAATTCGAGAAACCAAGGATCAAATAGGTTTAACAAAAAAGGAGAGATTAACGAATTTGGAGGGGGCTTACCAAGTAAGAGACGGTTTATCAATTAAGGGGGCCGGCATTCTTTTGGTAGATGATATTCTCACCACCGGCAGCACTGTTCATCACGGTAGCTTGGTGTTGTTGAGGAGTGGTGCCAAGGAGGTAAAGGTGGTAACCTGGGCCGGGGTAATCAGCTAATAAGAGAGAAGATTAGACAATTTCTAGGCTGTTTTCACTGTTTGGCGACAAACTTTTCAATCTTCCACAGCTATATCCACATCAAAAAGCTTATTATGATGGGTTATAAACAGGTTTATACACATTATCCACAGATTTTTTATCTGGGTAAGATAAAAGTGAAAACTGTTTTCGACAGGGTTTGCTGACAAACAAAGGAAAGTGTTTTATCCATTTTAGAACAAATTTTTAGGATGTTTAGCTATTGAAACTATATGCAATGAAATGTATAATTATATTTGCGATTTTAAATTAATGGGGGGTAAAGAAATGAAAATCAGTAAAAAATATTTTTTAGCACTGTTGTTAGTGCTGGCAATTGCTTTAGCAGGCTGCGGAGGGGGAGCCCAAGCCCCTGAGCCGGGGAGTCAAGGATCATCAAAACCGACACCGCCACCCGCGGAAAAGACCTATATAGTGGGAACTGAGCCAACCTTTGCGCCATTTGAGTACATTGATGAAAACACTGGGGAAATTATTGGTTTTGATATTGATTTAATCAGGGCCATTGCCGAGGAAGCCGGTATTAAAGTAGAAATCGAAAGTCTGGGCTTTGATGGTTTAATTCCCGGGTTGCAAAGCGGTTTGATTGATGTGGCTATTGCAGGTATTTCTGTGGATCCAGAAAGGGCAGAGGCTGTTGATTTTGGGCCGAATTATTTTAATGCTTGTTTAATGATTGCAGTGGCGGAAGGTAATGATTCGATCAAATCTGTTGAAGATTTGAAAGGAAAAAAGGTCGCGGCCCAAATTGGTACTACCGGGGCCCTCAAGGCTCAAGATTTAATGGATGAGGGGCTTGTAAAAGAAGTTACCGTCTATAATACCATGGATATAGTTTTTATGGAGCTGCAACAGGGAGGCGTTGATGCGGTTATCAA
>CAZCQT010000109.1:0-6058 GCA_964500905.1 uncultured Moorellales bacterium | reverse complement strand
AAACCTTGCGAACAGCTTGCGTCACAGAACGATTTTACCCTGGAGTTGTAGGTATCCCTCACGGATCTTGGGTGGATATTGATGAAAAAACCGGTATAGATTTGGGCGGTGCAGACAATATACTTAACGGTCCGGTCTCTACCGGCCAAGGTACCTCCGGATGGAACAGTTGCAATGTAAATATTGAAAAATATAACGGCCCCTCATTAATACCCGATGTAAAAAAGCCGCAAAGAATCATTTTGTAGAAAGGAGAGTGAATTGAATGGGTCATCAAGGATTCTATTTTAATATGGCCGCATGTATCGGTTGCAAGACCTGTCAAGTGGCCTGTAAGGATAAAAATAATTTAGATATAGGTATTATTTTTAGGCGGGTAAGACATTTTGAAACAGGTGTTTATCCAACACCGGGTGTGTTTTATTTTTCGGGTGCCTGTAATCATTGTGCTAACCCAAAATGTGTGGAGGGCTGCCCAACCGGAGCTATGCATATAGCCGAGGATGGAACTGTTCAACATGATGTAGATAAATGCATTGGCTGTCGCTATTGTATTTGGAATTGCCCTTACGGAGCACCCCAATTCATTCCTGAGCTAGGGAAGATCGGGAAATGTGACAGCTGTAAAGATTTACGGGATCAAGGGCTAAACCCGGTTTGTGTGGATGCATGTGTAATGAGGGCTATAGAATGGGGAAATCTTGATGAGCTAAGGGCGAAACACGCTAGAGAGCAATTAACCAGCGATTTACCTATTTTACCTTCTTCCTCAATAGCCGGTCCATCTTTATTGATTAACCCCAGAATTGCTGCCAAACAAAAAGAATATAAGGAAAAGGCGGTGTAAATCATGGGTGAAACTAGCCTGTTAATATTTAGCCTCTTTACGCAAATTGCTATTGGCACTATGTTGTTTACGTTTTTGGCAGAGATACTTTACAAAGATAAACGATTTAAGCTCGCTGCCTTGGTAACTGCTATTTTTGGCGTTATAGGAGTTTTTGCTTCTTTTGCTCATTTGGGTCAGCCCCTCTCCGCTCTTAATGTTTTAGCCAGATTTGGGCAATCGTGGTTAAGCACCGAGGCTGTTTTAGCCGGAATCTTTGCAGGAGTTGCTGTGCTTTATGTCCTGTTCGTGTATTTGAGGGCTGGTGACAGGGGCCTTAGCCTTGCCTTAAGCGGAATTGGCAGTGTTTTGGGACTGGTGGTTGTGTTTTCAATGGCCAAGGTTTATTCCACCACTTCCGCCCCTATTTGGCAAGGTATAAATACCTTTATTGATTTTTATGCTACTACAATTGCTTTAGGTGCCCTACTCTTTTTGGCGACGAGCATTAGCCGGATAAAGGATGCCAGCAAAAATATCTTTGGATATTCTATTTTAGCTGCTGTAGCCGTGCAAGCCGCCTCTGCCATACCCCATGCTTTAGGACTTACTGAAATGGGCTTGGCTGCTCAAAACAGTGTTTACATTTTAAATAGCGTGAATGGGTTAGTTTGGGCAAAGTGGCTGCTGATTTTAGGCGGTGCAGGAGTGGCTTTACGACTGACCTTTGCTAACAAGGCATCGGAGGAACCTAAATATTATGTTGGTGCTTTTTATACAGCCGGTGCGGCTTTGATTGTCGGCCAAATAATTGGCAGGTACTTGTTTTATGCGGCGTTAGTAGTGATGAATGTAGGATTAGTTTAACTTGTATATTGAAAAGCCTCAGGTCATTTTGGACCGAGGCTTTTTTGTTTACCATCATACTAATAGTTCGGAAACTTACTACAATATTTGTACTGATATTAAATACAATACCTAAATTGCAATTCTTAAGATGGCAATATATCTTCAAAACAAAGATATAAGCTCATCGAGAATCAGTTTATCCGCTTCTAAGAATCGCTCTGTTAAGGCTGCTATTTGAGGATAAAAAAGATGTGTTTTTGATGCTTGAATATCTTTAGCAAAATCCCCGATCCAAAGCAATAGATGTTCTTCCAAAAAGGCTTTTTGGTCAGCAAGTAACCTTTTTATAGTTCTGACCTTTTGCTCATTAAATTTTTCTAATGTTAACTTCGCTAAATGTGCCATAAAATCCAATTCAAAAGCTAAATGATCATCCGCCTCGTGAGGATAATTTGCAGGTAAAAACTTATAATTAAGATATGCCCGACGTACGCTTAAGGTGGTTTCCTGAAATAAGGTTCGTTCTTTAGTTACATAAATGGATTCCCATGGAGGAGCCGGTAGCTTGTCGGGACCGATCATTAACCTTGTATATTCAGTCTTTAGCTGGTTTAGAGTATCATCTGGATCATTACCTAAAGCAGTAGACAAATCCTTCAGAAGACCTAAGTAATTAGCAAAACCGCTGTCTTCTTCATCAAGCATTAATTCTAGGGCCTCTTGGGTATGAGGATCTAAAACGATGTCAAGCAATTGTTGATTAGGTTCATTCCCAAAAATGTGCTGCAGAAATTGATAAAGATATTGCCTGGTTGCCAGAACAATAGCAATTCCATCATCCTTTGTCGGCATTCTTGGCACCACCTTTACAGTTTTGATAAAACAATCCCCCCTCCTACAGTTTAGGGTAAGAGGGGAGATATATCAATATGGAGGGGGTAATGTGGGACGATTAACTTAAGCCAACTCTACTGAGAACCACAATCGCATAGAAAAGGTAACGCCCGATAATTTGGCCGGCAATCAGTAGAAATGCTGCGATATAAATACTTGTGCTTACCGAGCCTGTAGCAGCGATTTCTGCAGCCGCCTCACCGGAAACACCCATATTAAATTGCTGCTTCTGGACAGGAAAGAAAAGCAAGCCTGTGCCAAGAAGAATAGCAAGCCATTTTACCATCATAATACTGCTCATACTGCCCATAAGTGAAAGGCTCTGTCCTGCAGCCTGGCTGGTGCTGGCCCCCAATTGAATGTAATAGCCTATCATAGAAGCTACCTGTAGCGCCACAGCAACACCGGCAACCAACACCACAGGGCGATAAACCCTTGAACCCTCCGTCCCGCTCAATGCCAGGAAGAGTGCAGCGCCCATGGTTATAGCAGCAGCATAGAACTCCACAAACAACCCACTGGAATTCCACGCAGGCACGCTGGAAGATGCGTAAACAGCGGTCATTACATAAACATCTCCTAAACCAATCAAAGCGGCAAGGGTAACTAAAGCACGAATTGCACTTTTGGCCGCGGGTTTAAATAATATTAACAAGGCGGCGATGAAGGTTATTCCCGTGAAAGCACCGGTGAACCAGATTTCGCGGCTTAGCCAAGAGGTGGAGAAATGTGCTAAAGAATTAAGTGCTTTAAGGGGTTGACCCAGGTGCAACAAGGAAGCCAATAGACCAATAACAGCTAACCCGGCAGCCGTGAAAATAGCACTCCTGAAAACGCCGTCTTTGTTCAAATATTTAGCAACGCAGGCAAATACCATAATCCCAACGGCGGCCTGGATGCAGATGGAGAAGATAATTAATGCTAATTCATTCATGGATTACACCACCTTTTCTTTATAGGATGGGTTTAAAGCGCATTCCTTTGGTGTAACTAAAAGGTTAGGCTTTGTAGTAGAGGAGGTTGGCAATACAGGAAGATCTAGAACCAAAGAAGCCTTTCCGTGCTTTGCCGCTAGCTCATCCAAATCCCCAAACTCTAAGCAACGCATCACACAGGCATCTACGCAAACGGGGTTTTGACCCGCATCACGCAAATCTTTGCAGGAATCACATTTGCCAACTATCCCCTGTTCTTCGATGAACTGAGGAACACCATAGGGACAGTTCCAAATGCAATACTGACAGCCTATACATTTATCTGCATTGTGCTGGATCGTTCCGTCTTTGGCTATATGCATGGCGCCGGTGGGACATCCCGTAACACATTTTGGATCAGCGCAATGGTTGCAGGCACCCGAATAATGATACATTTTAGCATTGGGGTAGACACCGGTTTCGAATGTCCGTACTTTTCGGAAATTTACACCTACTTCTAAGCGATTTTTATCTTTGCAAGCGATTTGGCAGGTGCGACAGCCAATACACGAAGAGCTATCAAAATAAAATCCTAATTTACTCATTCTCATTTACACTCCTTTCTTAATCTAGGTTAACAATTCTTTGAGGTTTCTGCCAATCGGCAATCAGACGCTCACCATCATATTTGGCAAAGTTCACTAAGGAATTGTTGTAGCCGGTAATACCCATTCCATCGGTATTTGTACCGCATATCGTGTTGGCCGCTCCACCACGGTCAATTCCGGTTTTTTCATCCAAGTCTAACCATAAACCATGGCCGAGTGCTAAAGTGCCAGGCATAATAGCTTCTGTCACAGATGCATGGCGTAATATCTTTCCAAACGAGTTCCAAATTATTACAGTATCGCCACTTTTGATGCCCTTTTGTGCAGCATCAGTAGAACTAATCATGACTGGATTTGGGAAAGCCTCTCTTAACCAGGGAATATTGTCCAAAGTAGAATGTGGACGTCTAAGATAGTGCGGATTATAAATTACATAGGGGTATTCCCCTTTAACTTTATTATCCCAATCGCTAAACGATTTTTCATAGCCTTCGACAGTAACGGTATATGAAGGATAAGGCTTAAGTTTACGTTCTCCATGCCCAAGAGCATTAAATGTATCCGCTTTCCACTGGCAGTAGATTTCAAATTTGCCGCTGGCGGATTTTCGTGGATTATTCTCTGGATCTTTGACATAATCCTCATGAGCGATAAAATCAAAATTATCTTCCTCATGACGTTCCACCTGATATATGCCCTTATCAAGAAACTCTTTTATCCCTATTTTTCCCTGTTGCGGAGTGCCTGTACAACCCCATTCATCAATATCGGCCTGAGTAATCGTTAAGAGTGGCATACGGGTTATGCCATCTTCGTTAATAACCGTGCTACCAGCCAATTGATTAAAGAATTGCTGTTTTTCATCAAAGGGGAATAGTTCATTTGGGTCAATATCAAGACGTTTTGCCAATTCAATCATAATCCATTGATCACTTTTTGACTCATAATAAGGTTCGGTAACCTGAGACCAGGCAAGTATCATTTCCCGGTTGCCGTTTCCAGGAAAACCACCAACTCTTTCCCATTGTGTAGTAATCGGAAGGACAATATCGGAATAAAAAGCTTCTGTCCTAAAAACCATTGCTGTGTCCACTACAAAATCTACTTTGCGGTGTGCTTCTATCCCTTTATTAATATCGGGAAGCAAATTTAAAGCTGCATTATGGTCATGGAAGATCACGTGGATATCTATATCTCTATCCTCGCCGGGTAGATATTGGTTTATCCAATGGTTTCCTGTGTAATGGTATTTGCCATTAAGTACTGCATCCCAAACCTCCGGGCCGATGATGCAGTCATCCACGGGGTTTGGCGTATCTTTTGGAAGTTGTTTGGATCCGCTGGAAACCAAAGCGCCGCCACAATTGCCTGCGACTGTATGATAAACAGGTCCACAGGAATGTCCAGGCTTGCCCATATGTCCGGTCATAGCTCCGATAGTCATAAACATTTGTGGGAAATCTTCGGCACCTCTATTTCTAGCTGGGGCGTAGCTGTGTAAAAGTGAAACTTTCTTATCTTTACGTATCTCTCTGGCAAACCAGCGGATTTTATCCACTGGAGTTCCACATATTTCCGTTGCCCATTCGGGAGTTTTGGGCTGTCCGTCATATATGCCAAGAACATAATCCTTAAAATTCTCATTGGTTTTCGCTTGCTCTGGCATATGTTCGGCGTCAAAGCCAACGCTGCAACGGTTAAGAAAATCCCAATCTATAAGAGGATTGTGCAAAGGATCGTCCTCAGTAATTAAGGTATGTGCTACCGCTAAAAGGAAAGCAACATCCGTTCCAGGACGCACGGGAATCCATTCCGCATCAAACACGGAGGCGCTAATATTATAGCTTGGTCCAACAAAGACAAACTTTGCCCCGGCTTTTTTGGCTTGCAAAAAGTGATAGGAAGGGTTGCCAGCAGAGGACCAGGCGGGATTACATCCATAAAGAACGATGGTTTCGGCTTTTCTT
>CAZCQT010000108.1:0-6070 GCA_964500905.1 uncultured Moorellales bacterium | reverse complement strand
AGATCCGGAAAGTTATTTAACACGTCAAGAGATGACAATGATGTTCCAGCATTACGCAAAGTATCAAGGGCGTAGTACCAATCAGGCTGCCGAGCTCTCTGCTTACGCCGATGCTGGTTTAGTAGCGGATTGGGCACAAGATTCAATATCTTGGGCTATTTCCACAGGACTTATTGAAGGTGTAAGTGGTTCGTCTCTATCCCCTAACAGTTTTGCTACACGGGCACAGGTAGCCCAGGTTCTGATGCGTTACATCCATGGCATAACTTTAGAAAAACGTACATCCGATTATATGTCTCAGTTTATAGAAGGTAATTTTAACGATTTTTACATGGATTCAGCTGAACAGCTACAAAATAGCATTACTCCCGTGGATTTAAGTAATGGCTGGTATAGCTTATTACAAGCAATCGGCATGCCTGAAAAAACCCTTGGCAGCGTGTATACTAAACTAGGCGGTCAGGACATAGTGGTAAGCCTTGCCTCATGTACTCTTTACAACATCAAGGTGACTGTCATCTATGGCAATGATGGCAAGCCCATCGGTGTTTGGACAGGTTACGAGCCGAAAGATCCTCCCATGCCCCAATTTACGGAAAAATGGGAAGAGGTTCCGGTAACAGTAGGGGATAAACCCTTACCAGGAATGCTGACACTACCAAAAGACGTGCAGAAACCCCCGGTGCTAATACTCATCCAAGGTTCGGGTTCCTTAGATATGAACGAGGCCATTGGTATCGCACCTAACCGCCCATTTGAAGATATAGCCCATGGACTTGCTAAGGAAGGAATAGCAACTTTAAGATATAACAAGCGCACATATCAGTATCCTGCCGACGGAGGGGATACGATTGAATACGAAATTCTACAGGATGCGGCGGCGGCAATAGAACTGCTTGTAAATGAGGAAAGAGTAGATGGAAAGCGTATTTATCTGCTGGGTCACAGTCTTGGCGGCATGATGGCACCGAAGATTGCAGATGACAATCCAGAAATAAAAGGTTTTATTTCAATGGCAGGGTCCTTACGTTCCTTACAAGATATTATTTTGGATCAGAACAAGGGGGCTTTGGCAGCTGAGGCCTCTTTAACCCAGGAGCAAAAAGATGCAATGCTAGACCAAGTTGAAGCAGAAATTGAAAAAACAAAAACCCTTGATGACGACGGCATAGGCTATATCATGGGTGTACCCACAAGCTATTGGGAAAGCCTTAACGCCATTGATGGCATCTCCATCATAGAGAAACTTGCCATCCCCATGCTTATCCTTCAAGGCGGTGCCGATTTCCAAGTTTCTCAGGAAAAAGACTATGTCCTTTGGCAAGATACACTGGCAGGACGTACTAATGTAACATTTCGGCTCTATGAAGATCTCAGCCATTTGTTTATGCCGAATCAAATTCCCATAAACGGGGCTTTAGATATTTCTGTTTATAACCCTCCAAACCATGTCGATCCCCAAGTGATTAAGGATATCGCCTCATGGGTGGATAAACAATAGCAAGAATATAGTAGCACCTCTAATTTACGGCAACGTAATCTAGAGGTGTCTTCTATTAAGGGAAAAAGCCCTGGCTTTATGAGATGTATCGCTATAAAAAATAGATGATGAAATGAATAAATCTATTCACCGCTGGCTAGTATCTTACTTTGCTCTTCTTGAATTAACCCATAATATGCGATATTCTTTTTTGTAATTAAGGGAATGAGGTTCTCCCTGTGCTCTATGCCGAACCGCTTTTTCAAGCTGATGACTTCTATTATCTTTAACGATGCATGAGCTTTTTAAATAAGGGAGGGCATCTTGTGTTTTTGTTATTTGTTATCGGTATTGGTGGTTTTATCGGTGCATCTACTCGGTTCGGTTTAATGAGATTGATGGAACATTATCCATCGTTTCCGTTTAGTACCTTATTTTCGAATGTGATTGCCGCTTTTGTGGTTGGACTTATAATCGGTACGGAACGTCAGATTGTGGGGATCCCGATTAATGTAAAATATTTTCTAACGGTGGGTCTACTTGGAGGTCTTAGTACCTTTTCTACCTTCAGCCTTGAAACCGTCATTATGCTGGAAAGCAATGAATATATTAAAGCAAGTTTTAACATACTTTTAAATGTTAGTCTCAGTATTATCGCCGTATTTGCGGGTCTTCTTATTGTGAAAACCGTAAAAATGCAATAATTACTTTTAAATGATTAAAAACCAAAACAATTGGTGATGGAGTTCACCATAAAAAAATACCTTAAAAAGTTTGATGACTCCTACTAAAAAAGATAGGGGTCTACTTTTTATATGAAGTATTAGGTAGGGTTTTTTTTTGCTTCTTCTCGCCTAACCGCAAGGCCCGTCCCTGTGGTTACGCCAAAACTAAACAACCATATCCATGTCCGAAAATGGCTAGTAATTTTCGGATTTTCCAGTAAAATAAAAGGAGGGTGAGTGAAGGAGGTTGAATAATGGGAGAGAACAACTTTGGAATGTATACCGCATTTAAAGCTAAAGATACAAGATTTGATGGACGTTTTTTTGTTGGCATATCATCAACCGGAATATATTGCCGTCCTATTTGTCGAGCAAGGCAGCCGAAAGAGGAAAACTGCATCTTTTTTTCCACAGCTGCTGAAGCAGAGCAGGCAGGTTATAGACCATGCCTTTTGTGCAGACCTGAGCTTGCACCCGGCACATCAATAATGGATGCTTCACCTGTGTTAGCACGCCGGGCTGCAAGAATCATAGAGGAAAATTGCGGTAACGGTGAGAGCTTGAATGAAATTGCTAAGCAGCTTGGATATACAGACCGTCATCTAAGGCGAGTCTTTATGGCTGAATACAATGTGTCACCTGTGCAATATCTGCAAACTTGCCGATTGTTGCATGCAAAGAATTTACTTACAGACACTAATCTAAATGTGATTGATATTGCAATGGCTTCTGGTTTCGGAAGTTTACGCCGCTTTAATGAGGCATTTAAAGATCACTATAAATTAAACCCGACAGATTTAAGAAAAAGGATGTCAAAAGAAAAAAGGGAAAGTAGTGATATTACAGTTTATTTGGGTTATCGTCCGCCGTATCGCTGGAACGAAATGCTGCGATTCCTTGATGGACGCTCCATTCCTGGTATAGATTTTGTCAAAGATGATATGTATTGGCGAACGGTCTATATCATAAATAGAAAAAAAGAAGATTATTACGGTTGGCTCAAGGTAAAGAACGATACTGTGAGGAATGCATTGGGCCTTACAATAAGCGAATCCTTATTGCCCGTCTTGCCGCAGATTATTGGAAAAATAAAAAATATGTTTGATTTATATTGCGAACCGGAAACTGTCTACCAGGCAATTTCCTCCATGAATAATATTCACCCCGAACTTTGTATGCACGGAACACGTTTGCCGGGCTGTTTTGATCCATTTGAAATGTCAATAAGAGCAATTTTAGGGCAACAAATTACAGTAAAAGCTGCAAGTACTTTAGCGGGCAGGGTAGTAAATACATTTGGAACACTAATTCAAACAGAAATTGATGGGTTGACACATGTATTTCCAACACCCGAAAAGTTGATCGTGCTAGAAGGCTCCCCAGAAAGCCATCTGGGACCATTAGGGGTAATAGTCTCAAGATCAAGAGCGATTGTCGCTTTAGCAAACGCATTTGTAAGGAAGGAAATTAATTTTGGGCTTTGCCCCGAACCCGAAGCGGAAATAAAAAAACTGTTATCAATCCGTGGTATTGGAAGCTGGACAGCCCAATATATTGCAATGCGTGCAATGGCATGGCCGGATTCATTTCTTGAAACTGATGCTGGGGTAAAAAAGGCGTTGCCTGGTTATTCACCTAAGGAGCTACTGCAAATTGCAGAACAATGGAGACCTTGGCGTAGCTATGTCACGATTAATCTCTGGAACTTTCTATATAATAAGGAGGCTTAAAACATGTATTACACGGCTGACTATTCATCACCAATCGGTATGCTTAAACTGGCTGCTGATGGTAAGGCACTGGTAGGATTATGGATCGAAGGACAAAAATATTACTTTGCTACCATAACTGGTGAAACAAAGGAAGATAATAAACTACCGGTCTTTGATAACACCAAGGAGTGGTTAAACCGCTATTTTGCAGGCGAAAAACCGGCCATATCCGAGTTGCCTTTAGCTCCAATTGGCGGCGAATTCCGACAAGAGATTTGGGAAATTCTATGTCAAATTCCCTATGGGCAGGTAATTACTTACGGCGATATAGCTAAAAGAATGGCAGATAAAATGAACAAAAAATCCATGTCCGCACAAGCGGTAGGCGGTGCGGTTGGGCATAACCCTATTTCCATTATCATTCCATGCCACAGGGTAGTAGGTGCAAATGGCAACTTAACGGGATATGCCAGCGGTGTAAAAAGGAAATTGTGGCTAATGGCTCATGAGGGAATGGATACAAATAGCTTTGTAACCCCTAAAAAAGGAACCGCACTCTAAAAAGCAGGTAATAAAAGATTCGTTTGACACCCGCACACTCATACAAAACAATCTAATATATGAAGTTTGGGTCAACCTTCAGACAAAAAATTAGGCATTACAAAGGTAAATCATAGTCGGGGCTACTAGGTAATATAAAAGGGGCATTGCAAGGGTGGCATTTTCCCACCTGAAAAATAGCAACACAAAAAATTATCGGAACTGGGACAGGGCTCACCTAAGTAACAAGTGAGCTTTATCCTGGTCTTTTATTTAATAGCTCTTAATCTTATGAAGAATATTTGTTATACTTGACATTAGTGACTGACCACGATAGAAAAAATGCCATAACAAATATTAAGAATAATTATATAAATTGCTGGTATTGAGTTTTGGGCGGTTCTTATTTTTTTGAATAAATCTTTGTGAAGTAACGTGTGTTATTATGGAATTGTTTGATACGGTGCTTTCTAAAATAAACAACACGAACACTAATTGCAAAATATATAGTTAGTAGCGGTTTTTGATAAAAACAGAATATCATAAATACTGTACTTTGGAGGGAGAAATTTGATGAATAAGAAATTAATGGTCTGGGTTGAGGAAATGGCTAAATTATGTAAGCCGGATAAGATATATTGGTGTGATGGTTCTGAAGAAGAAAACCAGGGACTCCTTGATGAAATGGTTGCTTCCGGAAGTGCCGAACTTTTAAACCCTAACAAAAAACCCGGGTGTTATGCTTTTCGCAGTGACCCTTCGGATGTTGCCAGGGTAGAGGATCGCACCTATATCGCTTCTGTAAAACCAGAGGATGCGGGCCCGACCAATAATTGGATAGATCCGGTGGAATTAAAGGAAACTATGAGAAAATTATATGACGGATGTATGAAAGGGAGAACCATGTATGTTGTTCCCTTTTCCATGGGTCCCATTGGATCCCCTATTGCAAAAATTGGTGTCGAACTGACCGATAGCCCTTATGTTGTTGTTAATATGCGAATCATGACCAGAATGGGCACTGAGGTACTGGAAGCATTAGGTGATGACGGGGAATTCGTTCCTTGCCTTCATTCGGTGGGTGCTCCCTTGGAAGAAGGACAGCAGGATGTACCTTGGCCCTGTGCTCCCATGGAGCAGAAATATATCAGTCATTTTCCAGAGGAGAGGACCATCTGGTCCTATGGCTCAGGCTACGGAGGGAACGCACTTCTTGGTAAAAAATGCTTTGCCCTGCGTATTGCCTCCGTGCAGGCCAGGGATGAAGGCTGGCTTGCTGAGCACATGCTCATCTTGAAAATTACAGATCCCAAAGGAAAGGCCACTTATGTAGCCGGTGCTTTTCCCAGTGCTTGCGGAAAAACCAATTTGGCCATGCTTGTTTCTACTATTCCTGGCTGGAGGGTGGAAACTATAGGTGATGATATTGCCTGGATGAAGTATGGAAAAGATGGGAGGCTTTATGCAATAAACCCTGAGGCGGGATTTTTTGGTGTGACACCCGGAACATCAATGGATTCTAATCCCAATGCCATGCTTACTATGCAAAAGAATTCCATCTTTACCAACTGTGCTTTTACCGACGATAAGGACGTATGGTGGGAAGGAATTGG
>CAZCQT010000107.1:0-6088 GCA_964500905.1 uncultured Moorellales bacterium | reverse complement strand
GAGGTATTAACCAAAGGGAGGAATAAGTAAAATTCCGCTGCACAACTGATTTGCCAGAAGGACTCCAAGCATATAAAGCAGATTTGAGCGTCAAACCTGCCCCGCTTGGCAATTACCAAAAAAAGTCGCCCTTAGGGCGACAAATTGGGTTTAATTATTTTACTTTGGATTTAATAACCTCATAACCTACCTTGGTAATTGCATTTTCGATTTCTTCGATGGAGGCTTTCTCTTCATCAAAGTTGAACTTTGCTTTGCTGGAGTTAAATAGTACCTTAACGGAATCTTTTTCTACTCCGTCTACACTTTTCACGGCTGCTTCGACTTTTTGCAAGCAGGATGGGCAGGCCAGAGTTTCTAATTGAATTGTTGCTTCTTTCATCTTAAATTTCCTCCTTCATTAGTTAATTTTAGTTTAAAGATTTTGATGTTTACATTGAGTCTTCTGCTAAGAAGTTTTGTTACCTTGACACCTTGCAGCATGGCTGAGATCCTTCACTGCGTTCAGGGTGACATTCTGAAATGCTTTACATTGTTTGAGGTCCTTCACTGCGTCTGGGATGACATTGTTGAAGGCCTTTTATAACAATGATGCCAAGAAAACTTTTTTCACCTTAGGCGGTAACTTAATAATCTCATACCGTTTAGTATGACCACCATAATGCTGCCTTCATGTACCAACATGCCCACCGACATATTGACCCAATCACTAAAAAGAAGCCCCGTCAGTAAAATTAGCACAACTCCCACTGCGATGACAATGTTTTGAACCATGTTACCGGCAGTGGCCTTGGTTAAGCCAACTGCATGGGGCAGGCGGCCAAAATCAGAATTCATAAGGACTACATCGGATGTTTCGATGGCCACATCTGTACCGCTGCCCATAGCAATACCAATATTCGCCAGGGCCAAGGAGGGACTGTCATTAACACCATCTCCTACAAAGGCTACAATCCTGCCTTCCTTTTTAAGCTGCTTTACATACTCAGCCTTATCCTCCGGCAGCATATTGCCATGAGCTTCGGTTAAGCCCAGTTCACGGCTGACAATATCTACTGTTCCCTGGTTATCACCGGAAAGCATCACAAGGTTTTTGATTCCTAAGGCTTTTAACCTTTGAAGGTCTTCCCTAACCCCTGTACGTATTTGGTCACGCACACCCATCATAACCTTTAAGCTGCCATTCACGGAAGTTAAGATTAAGGAGTTTCCATCCCTTTCAAAACGCTCCACATCTGCCTTGGCCTTATCATCCAGCTCTACATTTTCTTTTTCCATTAAAGCCACATTGCCCACTGCAACCCTTTGTCCGTTAACATTAGCCACAATTCCCCCGCCTTTGATTACCTCGGTGTTTTCAACAGGTGAAAAGGTGGTCTCGCCAATCCTTTGCAAAACTGCTTTCGCCAGTGGGTGATCGGATTCCCTCTCAATACTGGCAAGATACCCCAAGGCTTCTGCAATACCTTCTTCATCATCTGTATAATATTTAGTCTCTGAAACTGCCGGATTGCCAAGGGTTAATGTACCGGTTTTATCAAAAATCATTGTATCCGTACGACTAAAATCATGAATAACCTCGCTGCCCTTTAACAAAACACCATTACGGGCTCCGTTACCAATGCCCGCAACATTAGAAACAGGCACACCGATAACCAAGGCTCCGGGGCAGCCAAGCACTAAAATAGTAATGGATAGTTCAACATTTTGGGTAAAGGACCAAATGATAAAGGCCAAAACCAAGATAGCCGGTGTATAGTATTTGGCAAAGCGGTCGATGAAACGCTCCGCCTCTGATTTGGAATCCTGAGCTTCTTCCACCAGCTCAATAATCCTGCCAAAGGTTGTATCCTCACCAATCCTGTCCGCAACAATTTGGATAGTCCCGTTTTCTAAAATAGTACCGGCAAAAACCTTGGAAGCCTTTTCTTTTTCCACGGGAATAGATTCCCCAGTAATGCTGGCTTCATTAATATAACCTTCGCCGCTTAAAACTGTGCCGTCTACAGGAACCTTGGCACCGGTTTTAACCAGTAGAATATCTCCCACATCAACATCATCCACATCAATTTCCTCAAATTCACCGTTCTCCATTTGCTTCAAGGCACTCTCCGGAGCCATTTCTGTTAATTCTTTAATAGCCTTACGGGTTTGATTGAGGGTCCGCTGCTCCAAGTAGGCACCGAATAAAAACAGAAAGGTAACAATTGCTGATTCCTCAAAATTTTTGATTAAAAGGGCCCCGATAACAGCAATAGTAACTAAAACATCAATGCTTACTATCTTTAAACGCAAGGCTTGGTATGCTTGAATGGCAATAGGCGCTATCCCCAAAACAGAAGCAATAATTAGCGACCAAACGAACAGTCCTTCATTATTTGCTGTCCATTTATTGATAAAGGCAGTAGCGATTAAAATACCACCAACCAAAGCAATTTGATTTTTTCTGGTTAAGATCTGACGCTGCATGTTTCCTCCTAATTTATCTAATCTTTATTTTGCTGCAGTGCAGGCCGATTTTTATAAATACCGATCAGCTTTATTTTACTCAGCTTGATATGCCTCATCCATTTCCGCTAACATACTATATACAGCTTCATAGCTTTCACAGACATCAGCCGGTATGGTAAAGTTGTTAGTTACTTCACGCAACTGTTTAAATTCGGCACTCAACCCCGGCTTTTGAGATCCTGCGGCTTTTACTTTGACGAGAATCTCCTCAAAAAACTTGCGTACATCGTGAAACTCCGGGTGATCCTTACCATGAACACGGTCTACAATTGGTACATAGAGCTCTAGTTTTTCCAAATTGCGTTCTTTTGCTTCATCAAATGCGGTCATAAGGTACTCCTCACTTTCTTTTTTGTTTTTCTCAACCTTTTACGAACATTTTAGCATATTTTTGTTAGAGTAAAATTGATTAAAATCATTTTTTAGGACTATTGCAGGCTATACTTGTTTCCCTAAAAGAATATCTAAAGCCCGGCAGTAAAAATGCCGCCGATTGGCGACACAATTAGAAACCGGAAGGATTCTCAAGTACTCCGTTAATTGAAATAATAATGAGCCTCTGTTACAGACTGCTACCATACTTCCACATAGGCCATATTCGTATAAACTGCCTCCAGCTTTACCTTGTGGGCTTTTTCCATTTCTGCTAACTGATTAAAAACTTCTTTCTGCTCCGAATCCAGGCTGGCATTTGCCAAACGAAGATAGGTTTCCATTGCTGTTTGCTCCTCCTTCATGGCCAAGGCAATGGCATCGGCTGGTTTCATATCCAAAGAAAGCTTCGGCTTATCCACCGTTTCGGCGATTTGATAATCATCTTCAACCTCGGCAAAAGATAATTTGATAACTACATCCTCTTTCAAATAGTTTTCCAGGATCTCTTTATGTTCAAGTTCTTCTTTAGCCAACTCTGCAAAAAGCTCTTTTAAGTAGCTGTCACTTGTGTTATCGGACACTGCTTTGTAAAAATTGTAGGATTCCTGCTCCGCCTCAATCGCTTGTTTAATAATTTCCTGATACTGAATTAAATTCATTTGACGCCCTCCTTGAAATTACGCTTTGGTTTATTGTATCCTATTATTAACTATACTGGCAAGCCTTTGAATTGTTTGGTTTTAAAAACAGAATTTAAAGAGTTGGCAGGCTTTCGAAAGGGGAAAAAAATTATGGATAGAGGTCAAATACAAATCTACACCGGCGATGGCAAGGGAAAAACCACCGCCGCCCTTGGTCTTGCTCTCAGGGCCATTTGTGCCGGTAAAAAGGTTTTCATCGGTCAATTTGTAAAGGGCATGGACTATAGCGAGCTGAAAGCCCCAAGCCTTTTACCCGGCTTGGAGCTCAAACAGTTTGGCAGTGATAATTTTATTTATCAGCAACCCACTGAGAAAGATAAACTCCTGGCTCAAGAGGGCCTGCAGCTTTGCAAGGAGATTATAATTAAAGGAGAACACGATTTAATAATTTTAGATGAACTTAATATTGCCTTATATTATCAGCTTTTCCCTTTGGAAGCCGTTATGGATCTAATAAGGAGCAAAGCAAAACATCAAGAGCTGATCATTACAGGCAGAAAAGCACCCCAAGCATTAATTGATCTAGCCGATCTTGTGACGGAAATGAAGGAAGTCAAGCATTATTACCAAAAGGGGCTGCCCGCCAGAAAAGGAATTGAATACTAAACATCTTAAAAATTGACTTTTCTGTCTAAATAATGCTATTATGGTTTTGTAAATAATGATTTTTAATAGTTTTCAATATCTTTTAACAGTTCACAGTAATTTATCATTTAGTCAGGGGGAGAAATTTTGAGGTCTACCAAAACAATCCATGTTATGAATGCAAAGCCCGGCCAAATACTCGCTCAGGATATTTACCATGGCAATAAGGATTATTCACTGATTGCACCAAAAAACCTCAGACTTAGCCCCTACATTATTCGCAGGCTAATAAGTCTTGATGTCGATAAAATTACTATTTTTAATGAAGAATACCAAACCGAAGTCCCTGTAGCGGAAAAACTACCTACAACACAGCTATTTAAAGAAAACTATACGGAAAATGCACAGATTGTAAAAGATGTTCTGAACGACTTAGCTGTTGGCAAAAAATTAGAAATGGATACCTTAACACCGGTCTTTGATGCTATGTATCAACAGGTATCGCAAAATTATTCTTTAATTGATTGTATTAACGAGATAAGAGAGGCAGACGCATATACCTACCATCATAGCCTTAATGTTTCTTTATATGCAGGCTTGATTGCCACATGGATGAACCTACCGGAAGCTGCCATACAGGACATTATTCAAGCGGGAGTGCTGCATGATACCGGAAAATCAAAAATTCCCCAAGAAATACTTACAAAAAAAGGGCCTTTAAGCGAGCAAGAATTCGAAATGATGAAAAAACACAGTATTTACGGATATCAACTGATTAAGGATGCCCCCGGGGTAAATGAAGATATCAGCTTAGGGGTATTAATGCATCATGAAAAAAATGATGGGCAAGGTTACCCCCTTGGATTAGAGGGCAAAAAAATTCACCCTTATGCCAAGATAATTGCAATAGCAGATGTTTATGATGCTTTAACATCCGAAAGATCCTATAAGCATCGTCTAACTCCTTTTAATACCTTTGAAGAATTACAGCAAATCGGTTACTCTCATTTTGATCCCAAGGTGATTATCACTTTTTTAGACAATATTACCAGCTATTATATAGGAGCCAAGGTCCAACTAAACACCGGTGAAACGGGAGAAATAATAGCTATCTTATCACAAAGCATTTCTAAACCAATCATTAAACTAAATGATCAAATGATTGATCTATCCCAGGAACCAAATTATACAATTGAAAAAATGTTATAAAAAGATAAAATCAAAGCATTATTTTACTTACCCTTTAATCTCCAGCCCACTACAACCATTCCCAAACCTAATCCTATAAAAATCAAGGGGGATGTTTGGCCGGTTGTCGGCATTTCCGGCTGTTCACCTTCAAAATCTTCCTTCCCCTCGGCTTCTGGTTTTTCTTCATCGGTTTCTTTTAGAATAACTGGCTCTTCCTTGGATTCGTCTTGATCTTGATCAATATCATTACCATTATCTTCTTCTTTCCCTAAATCATCATCTTTTATGGGATCTTCCTCCCAGGGATCATCATCATCGACAACAGAACGCTGAAACCGGGCCTCCAAGCTCCGATCCCGATCTATCACAAAGGTATAATCAGAGCCGGTAAACACTTTTCCCCCTGCTTCCCACCAACCTAAAAATTTATAGCCCGAATTTGCTTTTGCTGTTAAATTAACGGTTTCACCTGGTTCAAAAATGCCACTGCCGCTAACAGTTCCTCCCGCAACGGGGTTGGCTATGGCCTCCACTGAATACTGAAGAATTTGACTGGTACTAAAAATCAATTTAAAATCCATGCTTTGACACTGATATTCATTTCCTGACTCCGATGGAAGCCTAAAATAAAAATCAAGTTCTATTTCATCACCCGAAGAAATAGTTCCTAAACTCTGAAGCTGTGCAAAACTAGCTAAACTTCCCTCTCCTAATACTGCCCCTTC
>CAZCQT010000106.1:0-6111 GCA_964500905.1 uncultured Moorellales bacterium | reverse complement strand
GTAGAAATGCTGCCTGGATTTGAACAGGGTTGAAATAACTCCATTTGCATGTTGTTTCAATGTTAACTCGCCTTGTATTCCTTAAGAAAACATTATGAGGGTGGGTGTTTTAATTAAATCTAGATTCAAAAAAGGAAGGCATTTATAATACCTTCCCCTTTTTGCTTAAACTGCCTTTTGTCAAAAACTAAGCATTTAATAATTCAATCGTTGGGAATTGTTCTTTATCTACCGTAATATTTAGTTTTTTCAGCCCACTTTCAATAAAAGGAATAACCGTTTCTATAAATTTTTCATATTTTACTCTATCAATGGGCTCTAATCCATGAGCAAGAATTGAGTTATTTCGTGTTTTTAAAATCCCCATTAATTTTTTCTCTTTTTTTAACCATGCAAGACCTAAATAATCCCCTAATTCGGCTAATAATGTATAGCCCTCCACTAAAGATACTTCGATTTTTTCTTTATCCTTTTTCCTAGCCTGATACTTTTCTCTTAATCCTTCCGGGAGCTTATCAAGACTAATATCGCCGGCATCTATCCCGTATTCCGTTTTTAGCCTGATTTGGGCAAACAATTCCAATGATCTGTATAATCTGGCGACCCCATCATCAAAACGACCTTGAACTTGACATCTATCTGCATTTAACAACAAATCTTGCAAAATTTGATATGGTTCCGGATTTTTTACCGCATTTAGAATTTTTTTGCCTTTAAAAATCCAAGTCCCCTTTTCCTTCCAGCGGGTCACCTCTAACAAACCAATTGCAGTTTGATGATCAAATTTGTCCCAAGCATCAAAGGCTCGGCACAGATTTCTTATGTGCCCGTAGCTCGTGTTGGCCCAAAAAAAGCTTTTCATTTTTAATGAAACTTTCTATTTAATGGTCCCCAATTTTCGTAAGAGCCCTTGTTCTCTTGGTCCCTATTATATAAAATCACATCACAACTATTACCCAGCAAGCAACCCACTATAGCTGAAATTATAACTGATCCGGCGTAAAACAAGTGAATTTTATCTGTACCCTGCCCTTTAATAAACGTAATTTTTTCCTTTATCTCTTTAAGAAATTTATCCAACTTCTCTTGTTTTAAATAACCTTCGTGAAGCACAGTAAATACAGGAATATCCAAGGAACCATATTCCTTTAACCACCAGTTACATACTTGCATCTCGGCGGTACCATCCCCCATTTCAATAATGAAGATGGCTTCCCTGTTACCAGGATTTTGTTTTATTTTTTCAATAACCTTTTTACGTCTCCTATCCCTTGTTGAATAAAGCCAGGCCCCATAAAAAATGGGTATTGCAGTCAAAAATGTTGCAATTACTCCCACATTGCCAAACCAAAACCAAAAGCGATCCACATCAAATCCCCATTTCTACTTGTAAGCTGCCTAATTAAAACATTCCAAACTTTTTTGCTTTTCAAGCATCAGTAGGTTATGTTACTAAGGTAACCATAACCTACCGAGGTTTTTGCACCCAACCCCTGATAATTAAATGCTTCTTCCAACCAGGCATTGATTTGTTTGCATAAATCTTTATCAAATTTTGTATTTTTGAGCTGATCTAGATCTATGTCCCGCTCGTAGGCGTAATAAAAATCAAATTTTGTATTCTTCACTGTTAAAAAATTTACCAGATTAGGATTACTATAATCGCCGGGCCAAGACTCTTCCATTCCTTCCCTATAATAATCCGAATAATGAGTATTTATTATATCTATCTCAATGGCTGGCACAGAAGCGGGATTCACATCGAAAAATATGACATTTCCCTTTTGCTCGTCAACCTTTTCTGTCTTCGGCCTTCCGAAAACATAAGAAAAGAGATCATCTTTACAGGCCACAGTTTCGTTTCCCTTGAAATAATTGTTTACGACCCAACTTCTTATAGCACCTTTAAACGCAGATGCAGGAATATAAGGATAACCATAAACATGGTGCAATACTATGGATGTCTCGTAAACTGATGCCTCACCAAGGCCAATAGCTAATCGCCAATCAAGTCTATACTGATTCTTTTTTATTTCATAACCACTGTTTTGCAAACTGTTAGATATTCTGTTAATTCTTTTTAGATAACAATCTTTGGCACTAGTATAATTTTTCTTATTGCCTTTTTCTAATGCAAGACGAAAACTTTTATTTATTTCAATTTTTACACTTTCTTTTCTCTCTTTAAATGCGGGAAATTTGTTGAGTAATAGACTAAAATTATCAAAGTTACCTAAACTGCTATACCACTCCTTAAGGGTATCCTTTGGTACATAACATCTAATTTCTTCAAGCAAGGTTGCATTAATGCATTCATAACCCTTTTTGGTTTTTACGACTTCACATTCTATACCTAACCCCTCTGCCAGTTGGTTCAATCGAGTTGTTTTATCTGAAAATTTACCCACATGTAAAAATACATCTCCCTTGTAGCCGCCAATAGAAACAACACCGTTATCCTTATCTCCAAACCACTTTTTGATTTTTCCTCTTTCCATTTTAGCCATATGTATCACCACCTTTGGCTTTTTTTAGTCTTCTATCATTCCTTCAACAAATCTTCTCAACCAATTAAATAGTGCTAAAACTTCAATGGTAATCTCCCTATATTCCACAGAATTTTTCTCACAAACAGCTTTGGTTAAATCCACATCTTTCTCTAAAAGGTAAAGATCGCGTAACCGATTTTGAATATCATTGTATAATCTGCTGTATGCCTTTTCATCAGCATTTCTGTTTTTACCCTTTTTAGAATATACAAATGCCATTGCCGGTCCTAAACCATTATTCTGTATTAGGCGGGGTATCTTTTTCGCGTAGGACTTATATTTTTTTGCCACCTGTGTATCCGCCATTGCATTTTCCACACATTTATAAGCAAAGATTGCTCTATTCTCCTCTATGCCCTTTAGTATATTACCCATACTAGCCCACCTCACTTACATTAAACATTTTCACGCTTGCCAAGCCTTTGCCGAGGCTAGCGTTACCCCCAATCTGAATTACCCCTTCCAACCCTTCAGTAAGAAATTTCTCCAGCTTTTCAACATCGTTTTGGCCATTAAAACTTCCTTTAATAGGACTGAATATAGGTGAAACAATTGCGAGCGAGTACATAACCGTTTCAGCAGGTAAATACTCTTCAGTAAATAATGCAGTTCCTTTGACAGTCCCCGTTTCGTTATCTATTTTTGTTCTAGTGGTTACCTCTGTAGAAAGCTTTGTAAAATCGCAAAATAAATCATCATCAAGAATTATTAAATCCTCGCTAAGTTTTTTCTTTAAATCGTTATATACAGCATCTTCCGGTAAAATTATTTCGCTGAGCCATTTGGAAAAACTTTGGCAAGCCTCATCTTCTTTCACCTCAATAGTGTATTCCTCTAATATAGCTTTGGAATGGATATTGCCCTTTTTGACAATACAAGAGGAACCCGGACTTATGGTATTCTCCTCAAAATGCAGGGGTGGTCCGGAAACCGTAGCTATTTTTAAATCACTCAGAAATCTATTTATCACCGCAGGACAAGTAACCCATGCAAATACTCCCTTCATAGATTTCACCGGAAATAGCAAGATTCGTGCATCAGTAAAACCCAAAGCACCGGCGAAATCTTTTTTTCCTTCAAAATACTTCTTAATTTATTCACTTAATCCGTTATCATCATAACCAAAGGCAATATTTATATCTTTTATCCCCTGCTCCATTCCTTTATATTTTCTTTCAAAGGAATGCCTAATACTGCCTTTTAAACCGGAAGATTCAATTTTAGGCCAACCAGTATGCCTTTCTCTTTGAATAGGCATATCAATCATTCCGACATCTTGTCCAACACCTACATGTAAAGGCGTTTCACACAGTAGAAAAAAAGGTATCATTTTGCTTGACATTTCTCCATCCCCCTTAAATAATTATCTCCTTAAAGTTCAGTCCATACTTGAGCTTGTCTTTCATAAGCTGCTGGTAAGGATTGCTATTCGGTCTCCCTCTTTCATCTCTCATTTGGTTGTAATTGGCTTTAATTAAGAATACTTTTAATTTGATTTCTGTTTCTCTGAAAACTTCCCGTAACTTTTCTAACAACTCCTTCTGTTCAAACAAATCATTTTCCCAAACAAATTCATTTGAAGTGTAAAAACACAGGTGATATTCACTTGGAAGGCCATAGTGGCTTTCCATCGCCTTTTTTTGTTTGTTAATTTGGTTTCTTAGCTTTTTAAATCTATTCGTTAACATCGGTAATGATTTTACCTCAATAGCTACATAATCTTTCCCTTCTGATTCCTCGGAGGTAAGCAACAGGTCTATCTCGACATCTTTATAAGGGTCTGTGTCTAACCATATTACTTTACTATGTTCAACTACTTTGTATTTCTCTCGATAGATGTTTTCACTATAGTATTCATATATTTTGTATTCAAAGAAAAAGCCCATTACTGATTTTGCAATGTACAGCTCTTTCTCAATTGCATTTCTGAAAAAATTACCCACGGAAGTTCGCGAATATTCGTTATCCCCCTTTTTTAATAGCCCTTTATTTAACAATTCACTTAGTTCTTTTTTATTTTGTTTGTAATGGCTTGGATCGCTTAAATAGGGATAAAATTCTTCTGCAAAAGCCCAGTCAATTTGTACCGGAAGGGCAGGTATAGAAATTAAGGAATCGCTGTCTTCATAAATGTAAACGGACTCCATTCCATATAGTTGTGCAAATATTGTCATATAAGGAATTAATGCTTTGTAACCACCTGAAATATTTAAAATGGTATTATTTTTATTAAATTTGGTTTCGCGGTCTTTTTTGTTGTTCTCCTTGTCCTCTCTGAGACTAAACAACATATTAATCTCTTTAAAAAGGTTGTTAATTCCATTTCCTTCAAATTCTTTAAAATCATCTGTCTGTAGACCTTCAATAACCTTTATGTCTTTAACCGATATATTCTTTTCAAAATAGCCTATGTTTTCCTCTATTAAATCTGCCGCTAATTTACTGATTGCAGTATCCGTTGTTATAAGATATACCTCAAGTTTTAGTCCGTTTTTTGCATTTTTACTTTTTATTTTATATAGTTCCAAAAGAGTTTTTATTTCGGCACAGCAATCTTTATTGTATATATTTTCTTGTCTTGTCCATTCGCCCTGTTCATTTTTACCATACCCCTTAATCCAGCATTTGTTTAGCTTTTCTTTTACTTTTTCAACTACTCGGTTGCCCTCTAAATTATGTGGTTTAAGTTTCTCAATTGCCCGCATTTCATTATCATTTATGGGAACATATCCTCCCAAGTTTCTTACATCCTCATTTTTATAGTTAGAAATCAGGGAGGTTCCAACTGTTGTAATTACATTTAAAATCATATTAATCCCTCCAACTGGATATAATACCGATACCATACCCTTCTTCGATTAATTGATCTGAAATAGATTTAAGGTGAAAATGTTCGAAAATTTTCTCTGTTTCCCCGTGCAGTACCTCGAAGTAATAAGTAGAACCGGCGGGAACAACTTTTACCATGGGTTTGGGTGCTTTTTTTGCCATGTCATAGCCACCGACCAGAGAATATTTGCCTACGGCTGCGGCAACCAATCTAATCCCAAATGCCCTATTTTCCATAAGGAATCCGTTATTTTCATCTATTTTTTTTGGCAACCATCCTTTCTCAAATATTGTGGGGGTTAATAGATTTAATTTAAATTTATTTGTTGATGAATCTAACAATGGCAAACTTTGGGGCAAATCAAATTCACTAATCTTTTCATAATATGCAAATTTTCCTTCCCCTCCTAGCCTAATCACCCCCTTTTCTTTTATTTCCAAGCCGGAAAAACTAACAACTATAGCCAAATTGTTCAACCTTTTTAAATCTATTCTATAGAGTCTGGCATCCTCCGCGGACCTCGTGTCTTTGCCAATCCCTATACTACCTTCGGTTCATCCATCATATAATCAGTAAACGTACATATCTCTAGACCTTCCAGTTTTCCGTCAATATAATCTAAAAGTGAAATCTCAGAAATTAATCCATCTTCTACGGATTCAACATTATCCTTATAAAATAAGGTTCTCTTTAATGGATTTGAACTTATGCCCGGGCTTTCAATTGCTCGTA
>CAZCQT010000105.1:0-6145 GCA_964500905.1 uncultured Moorellales bacterium | reverse complement strand
CGGCCGATAAAAACTCCCAGCCTTCATATTTAGTTACTATGCCAGTAGTTTCAAATTTTCTCACTTGACTGTCCAGACCGTAAAGTAACTGCTGCCCGGTTGTGCCGCCAGCAAAAGCTGTACGCTTATTTTTTACGCCGCCAAAATTTCTTAAATCCAGTAATCCTTCGGGAGTTCGACTGAATACAACTCCCATTCGGTCATAAAGATAAATAAGATCTGGTGCTGTTTCACACATCTCTTTCACAGGAGGTTGATCCGCCAAAAAATCGCCCCCATAAATCGTATCAAAAAAATGTTGTTCCACACTGTCATTCTCACCTTTTGTATTTAAGGCAGCATTGATTCCTCCTTGTGCACATAAAGAGTGAGAGCGTTTAACTGGTACTAAAGAAAACAAATCAACAGGGATATTTTTCTCTGCAATTCTTAAAGTAGCCATTAAGCCGGCTAAACCGCCACCTACAACTATTACCTTTTGATTAGTCATAAAGCTTACCTCCTAATTAACTAGATAAAAGCTAGAAATGTTTGTATTCCAAAATACGATAAAAAAACAAATATTATACTGGAGAATATAATTGCTACCCTCTGGGAATAGGAACCAATTGTTATACCCCAGGTGATTAAAAAAGTAGTCAACCCGTTTGCAAAATGATAAATAGTAGACAGTAAACCAAGCACATAAAAAGCAAATATCCAACTGTTTGAAAGAATCATTGTCATTGTGTCAAAGCTTATTTCTAAACCGAAAAGTAGGTTACTAATTCTTAAAGTGTAGGTATGATAAAGAACAAATAATAATGTAATTACTGCAGTTATACGTTGAAGGTAGAAAAGCCAATTTCGCAAGTATTTATAGTCTAAAACATTGTTTTTAGCTAAATAGACTATCCATAAACCATAAAAAGCATGAAAAATAATTGGAATTACAATTAAAAACAGCTCCAGAAAAGGCAAAAAAGGTATACTTTGCAAAAAAGCTACCGCATTGTCATATGCGGACGCACCTCTTAAGCTGAAGCTATTTACGAAGAAGTGTTCCATCAGAAATATTCCGATAGGTAAAAGACCAGAGAAAGAATGCAATTTGCGAATAAAATAGTGATTGTTTTCCAGAGCCAAATTAATTACCCCTTTCAATTTGTTTTGAGTATTCTGATATTATTAACTATTCTCTATATTGGGGTTTATTCCTGCCATTGTTTAAAATAAAAAAGGCCCCAAGTTTTGGGGCCTCAAAAGCCTTCTAAATTTCCAGTGAATCGCCAGTAGACATGATGATACATCGTGCTGTCGTGTTTGTTTCTATTGCTTTTTTAAAAGTGGCAGAATCCTGTTCTATAAGCTTAAATGTGTTAAAATGCATAGGCACTACAAGCTTTGGCTTCAAAAACTGAGCAGCAGTCAAGGCATCTTCCGGACCCATAGTAAAATTATCACCAATGGGAAGTATGGCCAAATTTAAAGAAAACTTATTGCCTAATATTTGCATTTCACTAAAAATACCGGTATCGCCTGCATGGTAGATATGGCGTCCATCGATTTCAACTACAAATCCACAAGCTAGTCCCAGATAAATATTTTCTTCAATAATAGCAGAGCCATGTAAAGCAGGCGTTAAATATATGTGCCCAAAAGGAAATTGATGTGTGCCTCCGATTTGCATACCGTGGGTTTTGACACCCTGTTTATCACAATAACTTGTCAATTCCACTACCCCTATAATTGTGGCATCAGTTCGATTTGCAATTTCGATGGCATCTCCCAGGTGATCGAAATGCCCGTGTGACACCAATATGTAATCACATTCAACGGTTTCATAATCAAGATCAGAATGGGGATTTCCCTTGATCCAAGGGTCAACTAAAATACGATATTTAGGTGTTGTTAAAGAAAAACAAGAGTGCCCGTGAAAGCAAACTTTCATTATAAAATACCTCCTTAATTACCTTGCTTTAGTTTGCGATATCTTGTAATATATTTAAAATGTATTATTTATTAATTTATCAAAGGAGCTTGCAAGATGTATTTAAAAGAAGCAGATATTAAGCAATTGGAAAATTATTTTGGTACCCCTCAAGAACATAATTATATACAAGAAATCTGCCGGGGGGAAATGGTGATGTTAAAAGCAAGTCAAAAGTGGGGTCGCTCCCATGATTTTACTTTCTTCATTACTAATCGGGAAAACAAACTTGCAGTTATTAAAAAACATCGTCAACCCCCTGGTTTTTATAGGGCACCTAGTGGTGGGGTGGATCCGGGTGAAGACATACTAAACGGCATTAATCGAGAAATCATGGAGGAATTAGGAATTAAGGCTACAGTTGAATCATATTTGGTCAGAATGAAAGTTTTGTTTAGGTATCAAAGTGAAAAGGTGCCTTGGATAACCCACGTCCTTGCAGCTTATACGCAAGAGAACGCCCTGCAACCTATTGATATCAAAGAAATTAAAGAAGCTAAGTGGGTTGGTTGGGAAGAGCTACAAGGCTCCATAAGAAACAATTTAAACAACAGTTCTTTTGGTTTGTTTCGCTACAGGGCTCATTTAACTGATGTGGTAGCAAAAATATATAAAAGCAACGAAATGTAGGCGGTGCTATCTTCCTATAAGTTAGTTATTAGCTTCTTAAGATAATCAGTAAAACCTATTTTGATATCTTCTCTTGCAAGTGCAAATTCTACTGTAGCAATAAGAAAACCTAATTTATCGCCCACATCATACCTTTTTCCTTCAAATTCATAGCCGTAAAGAGCTTGATCTATTAGTAATTCCTTCAAGGCGTCGGTAAGCTGTATCTCCCCGCCCCTGCCCGGAGGTAAACCTTCCAATATGTTAAAAATTTCAGGTTGAATAATATAGCGGCCCATAATAGCGTAATTTGTGGGGGCCAATTCCGGGGTGGGTTTTTCTATTAGGTTGGTAATTTGATGGATATTGTTTGATATGATATTGCCATCTACAACACCGTAATTACCTATTTGATCGCGTGCAACCTTTTGAAGTGCGATAATATTACCGCCAAATTGAGAATAAACTTCAAGCATTTGCCTTAGACAGGGTTTTTTGCCAACCACTAAATCATCGCCTAACAAAACAGCAAAGGGTTCCCGCCCTACAAATTTTCTGGCACAGTAAATTGCATGTCCCAAACCCTTGGCTTCCTTTTGTCTAACATAATAAATATCTGCCATATTTGAAATGGTTTGAATTTCTTCCAATAGCTCAAAGTCTTTTTTCTGCTTTAGAATTGTTTCCAACTCGATCGAATGATCAAAGTGATCTTCAATTGCCCTTTTATTTCGGCCGGTAATAACTAAAATATCTTCTATTCCAGAATTAATTGCTTCTTCTACAATATATTGAATTGCGGGTTTATCTACAATCGGTAGCATTTCCTTAGGTTGTGCTTTCGTAGCAGGTAAAAACCGGGTGCCTAAACCTGCTGCCGGTATAATTGCCTTTTTAATTTTCATCACTTGCGAACCTCCATCATGATGTCAAATTTAAAAATTAGTCATCCCCTTTAATAATTTTATTAATGTCTTCCTGAATGCCCCCCGTGGCTTTTTTAATTTCTCCCATAGATTTGCTGATTGTTCTGCCTATTTCAGGAAGTTTACCTGGGCCTACAGCAATTAAGATTACAGCAACAATTATTAGAATCTCCCAAGGTCCTAAATTAAACATAAAAGCAACTCCTTTTCACTTGATAAGCCAATTAATGGCTTGGTTTTGTGCCTACATGGACAGCAACAATGCCACCGGTTAAATTATAATATGTCGCTTCATTCAAGCCAACTCTGGTAAATAAATTTTTAACTTCCTCTTGGGAAGGGAAAATCTTTACTGAATAAGGTAAATAGCTGTAGGGACTTTTTGCATTTGCTTTAAATTTTCCTAAAAGGGGGACGAGCTTTTCAAAATATAACCAAAACAGCTGTTTAAATACAAAGGCTGTCGGTTTTGCCAATTCTAAAGAAACCACTTTGCCACCCGGTTTAACTACCCTCATCATTTCCCCTAGGACTGTCTCAATACTTGGTACATTTCTTAAGGCAAAGCCAATAGTCACACTATCAAAGGTATTATCCGGGTAAGGAATTTCCATAGCATTTCCGTGTACTAACTTTATTATGTTTTTCAAAGGGTGATTTTTGAGATTTTTTTCCGCCTCAACTAACATATTTTCACAAAAATCAAGACCTATTACTAGTCCATTTGTACCTACAATTCTAGCTTGCTCCAAAGATAACATGCCCGTGCCACAACAAACATCAAGTGCATGAGATCCTTTTGTTAAGTCGGTCTGTTCCACAGCAAATCTTCTCCAATATTTATCACGGTTAAGAGTCATAACTGTGTTCATCCAGTCATATTTGCCGGCAATTTGAGAAAAAATAGAATGAACATAGTCCTCTTTTGGGCGATTTTGGTAAGATATAGGCAGTTTCATAATTGTTCTCCTTAAGGTAAAACGGTATTATTGTGTTTTAGCTGACTAAATCAATATTTTTATGGGCTTCAAAACAGTGGTTTATTATCTTGATTAGTATTGCTTTTTCTGCTTTATCGGGTAGTATTTCAATCTCTTGTTTCGCTTCCTGTAATAATAGGCTTGCTATATTAAGAAGTTTTTTATTTCTGATTAATTGTATGCTAACTCCCAAATTCTTACCGAATAATGTCAAGGCATCTTGATATTTTTTTTCTGATTCTACTGCCAGTGCTCCAAAAGAGGCACAAAACCCTAATAGGCTCATTTGTTCCTGCAGTGTCTTAACATATTCATCATTATTTGATTGGAGTAATTGGGCTTCTTCCTTCTCTTTTATGCCGGCAACATGAACATCGCAAACTGCATTAGCGGTTGGCTTCAACCATCGTAAAGAATTTTCTTTACACATATAGCTGAAGAACTTAGAATAAAAATAGTCTCCAATTAAAATCGGCAGACCTAGACGTTGATCATATTTACCAAAGTGAATACCGGTGCCCAGGTATAAAAATTGCATTGCTGTTGCCATTGTAATAACTTGTGAATTACTATAGCCAAACATATGTGCCGACAAAATTAAAACCGCTGGGTGCAAAAATTCATCGCACCAATGTAATTCAAGGTTTGCAAATTCCGAAACATGGCCTGCTTTTAGCATCATACCTTCTTTAATATTTTTATTAACCAAAGCCAATTCACCTTTTATGGGCAGTAACATCTTTGGCAAATGAGTTTCCACGGATTGCACCTCTTTCAAACCTTCCTTCTTGTATACGCATATATTATAACCTTATTCTAGCTTATAATAGAAACTCCTTCTAAGGGTAATATAAGATATTGATATAAAATTAAGCCTTACAATACTTGTAGTACTGCAAGGCTTACGCTAGGGTTTGCTTTTTAGTCTTACTAAAATAAATATCCCTCCTATAAATTTACAGCCTCTAGGTGGGGAGATTCCATAACGCCACGTTCCACTTCCTTGGCATCAATTTGTTTTGCTTTAAAGTGTTCCGTTAGGTATCTACACGCATCCCAAGGATCAACCCGATCACCACAAGTAAATACATCAACAGCAGCATATCCAATTTCCGGCCAAGTGTGAATAGCCAAGTGAGATTCGGATATTACTACTACCCCGCTAACTCCTTGTGGACTGAATTTGTGAAAAACAAACTCACGAACCTCCGCACCTGCTTCCAAAGCGGCATTAACCATAATTTCTTCAACCTTTTTTAAGTCATTCAAAATATTGAAATCACATCCATAGATTTCAGCCAATATATGGCGACCCAATGCGTTCAATTATCATTCCTCCTTTTTAATAATCAACTCAATCAAAACTAATTCTAAACACATTGTCCTCTTTTGTCAATGATAATCTAATGTTGACAAAAGATATTCTTTTAATAATTATTTTTATACTAAAGCGAGGTTTAATAAAGGGTAAACGGCGTAAATCATCGCTGTTGATGCAGCGACTATACCTGAATCATTAAATAACAAAGCTGCTATACTCCCCACCAAAATGGCGGTAAGGCTTTCATATAGCGAGCGGTGTTTTTGATACAAAAGTTGTATAAAACCACGGGGTTTGAAAAATAAAATAAACATAGTTAGTAGAGCCAATAAGAAAATTT
>CAZCQT010000104.1:0-6176 GCA_964500905.1 uncultured Moorellales bacterium | reverse complement strand
CGCTGATGAGGGATTACCTTTATACAGTGAGAGGGTGGTAGATAGGTTACGCTGAACAACCCACAAGTGGGTTGTTCAGCATAGGAATAAATTAATTATTAATCGTTATTGATAAGACTGACCATTTCCGGCATTTTTCTGCCTGGCTCGCTACCTGCATTGCTTACCTCTGCACATTTCATTTGAGTAGAGCCGCCACCGTCAAGGAATATACCATCAACTAAGGTGTTGCTACCGATTTTTTCAAGTATGGCTGCACGAAATTTGCCGCAGGTACAAGTGTTTGTGGAAACCACCAGCCAAATATTCAAGCCGGTATTATAGACAAGTCCACTTCTATATGCATTCTCATCTCTCCTAATACCGCTTTCGTCGCTAACCATATCTTCATGGTCGACATCTGTTTGGGTTTTCCATTCACTTTCTGTTTTTCCTAAACACATGCTATTGCCGCCTTGGGCCCAATAATTGTTTGTATCCTCGACTGAAATTTCGCTCATGTCACTGATTACTTTAACTTGATAGGCCCTGGCTACTGGATCCCAGATCAACGTACCTCTGGCCACCCTAGCGTTAAACGAGCCATCGTAACTCCCAGTTCCCACCGCATTGCCATTAACCACAGCGATGCTATATATGCTGCTGCCTCCGAAGTAGCCGCCGTTAATACCGTATTTGCCGCTATTAGGAACTGAGGATGTTGGGTTTAAGCGGTAAGGAAGAACATTATTTGGTGAAGTTTTAATGTAGGCGAGTTTAACACCGTTTGTGGCTGTCGCCGTGCCGTAACTATAATTTGTTGCCATAAGAAACACTCCTTTAAATTTATTGTAAGTTAATGTGCCGGCATTTAACTTCAACAAATAAAGAGAAGAAAAACTCTGTTTTGTAAACTACATTGAAAAAATTTATATATTAATACAGAAATCTAACATTGTTATTAATTGTTACCGATAAATACTAAAAGAGCAGCAAATGGATATAGAATATCAAGTATAGATTATTCACCCGATCTATTGGAAAAATAGTACCGGGGTGGGGGATGCACTGGGGACGGTTGCCGGTGCATAAAGGTCTGTTCACATCTTCTTCTTTATTCCTCTATGAAAGTTATTTATATATTTATAAAGGCGGCTAGTTGTTTAGACTCCCATGGGGGTAGTTTTTGTTGTATTTAGGTACCGGTACCCAGGCCGAGCAGCGGTATGCAATAGCAACTGTCCCCAGTGCATTTATGAAGGTGTTCTACAGTCCGTTGTTTTTCAGCCGGAATCAGGTGTCAAGCCTACTCCATGCCCTAGACTAATGCAGGAGTACTCACTATACGAATATTTTCAATCAAAGGAGAGGTAAAGAAAGATGTAGCTTTTAAATTTCATGCAGATACGACATATAATGCAGTACCTAAGAGTTCTTTTTTATATATACTCTTAATGCTTTTACCAGTAAGAATACTACATAGGGGCTTAATAGAAGTAATCCAGCCTTAATCAAAATGCCTGCCGTACTAAATAACCGAAATGCTAATTCCATCTGCCTTGCCTCCCTTCAATACTTATATTATTACACATAATTCCACTAATACGTAATATTTTTTAATAAGCCTCCCTCCTTTCCTTTATATTAAAGACACCTATAAAGGGAAACTGCAACACTTTATTACTTTATTAACCGGAACAATTTTTTGTCAATGAAAATTATACTCTAACACATAGGGCTAATCGTGAGTACCGTTATGAGTTTATTTGTAATTGATGAATATAGGAACAGACAGCACCCCTTTAGCATTTGAGTGCCTTATTGGCAGCTTTGTGTGCGAAACGTGTGGTTTGCGGTAAACGGTAATCAGGGGCCAGCATCAAGACCAACATGCATGCCGTTTCCAAGGAGACACGATGTCCAATTGAAACATAAACAGGCTTAACATTATCTTGGGTTCTTAACACATTACCTATTGTCTCATCACCATCCGTCAAAGGGGCATAATCGCCTCTTTTTGTACCTATAGCAGCGTATTCACCCCATAATTTTGTTTTTCCACACCCAATGGTAGGGACATCAAATAGTACACCTAAATGGCTGGCTAATCCAAAACGTCTTGGATGAGCTAAACCGTGTCCATCACAGATGATCAAGTCTGCCGAATTATTAAGCTGTTTTAATGCTTTGGTTATGGCGGGAAGCTCCCGAAAGGAAAATAACCCCGGTATATAAGGGAAAGGCACAATATCTTTGACTGTTACGGTTTCAATAATTTCAAAGTCATAAATATCTATTAAGACAACTGCCGCAGCAATTCTACCTTTTTCCTCATCGTAAGCAACATCCGCACCGGCAATATGCCTTATATGATCGAAAGAATCCTCCCTGACAACCTTATGGGCAAGTTTTGATTGTAAAGCCGAGAACTCACTTGGGCTGAGCTCCCAGGGGTGAATTAAAAACTGTTTCATCAAATTTAACCTCCGATGTGATAAGGGGATGACCACTGAGAAGCGGTCTTTTTTGACGTCTGTCAAGGCGAGCAGATTATTTCTATTAAGATATTTACATTTATTGATAGTTACTAAATAATATGGGAGACTGAGGAAGCTAAAAAGATGTTGCAAATAACTGCCATGATTGTCTTTAGTTTACAAGACAAGTTTACCAAGCTTACCGCAACTTATTCAAGGAGGAGTGCCTAAGCACAAACTGTTACCTTGGTTAAAGACACAAACACTATAAAACTTACTATAGGTCAAAGCCAATTTAATCTTAACGAACAACCTTTCAAAATGGATACCCAGGCAATTATTATAGAAAACCGCACAATGGTTCCCTTAAGAGTAATTTCAAAGGGGTTAGGAGCAAAGGTTAATTGGGATGGAGCAAACAAGAGGATATACATTGAAAGATAAGGATTAGGGCTGTTTGTCAGGATAAACAGGGAGTAACTCCAAGCGTTTGCGAGCTACTGCCATTGTGGGGATAGTGTGGCAGGTGAAGGCTTCTTTAGACATTACAAATGCGAAACAACACATGTAATGAAAAACAGAATAAAGGATTTTAATGATGTAAAGCCAATAATAGAAAAATAAAGATTAAACCCATATCCTAAGAAAAGGGGTTTTAACCGTACCCAAGGTATCTCTTCGGTTTTCTGAGGAAGTGTGATAATTGCAACAAATCTAGAATTTAGCAAATGGAATGGGGTCCTCTATGGCGAGAAACTAACAAGCAACATAATTGACAGATTAGTTCATCACAGCTCAACACATTCAACCATGAAACCATAATAATGAGATGCTCGAAAAATTAGGTTTCGTAGAGCATGGGAAGATACTTGCTGAGACTAAAAAAGAGGTAAGGAGGGTAACTAATGGGTGAACTCACCTTTGAGGATATTATATATGTGTTAAGCATGATAGTTGGAGCCTCATACTTATTTGTGTACTTAAACAAGAAAAAAGAAAACAAGCAAAAAGAAAAAAAATACAGATACTTTTTCTCCATACTAATTATTATTTTAATTATTACAATGACACTAATGTAAATTGGAAGATGCACTGGGGACGGTTGCCGGTGCATAAAGCTTTGTTTACATCTTCTTCTTTATTCCTCTATAAAAGTTATTTATATTTATAAAAGCGGCTAGTTGTTTAGACTCCCATGGAGATAGTTTTTGTTGTATTTAAGTACCTAGGCTGAGCGGCAGTATGCAATAGCAACTGTCCCCAGTGCATTGTAGGCCATTATTTTTGATGGGGGAGAAAAGATGATTAAAAATAGATTTACGAATATCTTTAATGTAAAAAGGGAAAGAAAAGGCACGATGATCCTGTTATCAATTGTTTTGACTGCTTGTATCGTAGGAGGGTTTGTTGGCTGTAAGGTGACGAGGGGACAGGGATATTGACATGTATTTGGGTGCGAATAAACTAGACCCGAGGTAATAAAATTGGCAGCACAAGTATAGATTTTAGACCGGGCCTTTTTTACCCGGATAAAGGAATGCCTGTTTAAAAAAATTGAAAGAAAGATGACGAGGGGACAGGAACACTGGCACATCATCAAAAACCACCGTCTACGCCACATGTAAAAATTACCTATAAATGTGGTATAATAAAGTATAGAGTTGTGCGATTGGAGGTTAAATAAAAGTATGGTTAAATCTCATGAAATTGGTTTGATGGATAAAAATAAATTACTAACGATATTTAATTATCTAAATGAACGGCTAATAGAAAATCAATTACAACTTGAGATAACAATATATGGTGGCTCTATCATGACCATGGTTTACGATAACAGGCCGGCGACCAAGGATATAGATTGCGTCTTTAGTGAGACCAATTTAAAATTATTAAACCGCATATTAGAGCAAACTCAATTTATCTTTAACCTTTCAGATGGGTGGATAAATGAGCAAATTAAAGAACCATTGAAAGCCATGATAAAAGAAGACAAGGAAACCTATAAGGTATATACCAACCTAAAAATACTCAAACCAAAGGCAGAACAATTACTTGCTATGAAGGTATTAGCGGCAAGGCCGGAACCGGCGAAGGATTTTGTGGATGCATATATACTCTGCAAGGATCTAAATGTTACAACAAGGGAAAAACTGTTAGAAGTTTTTTCAACATATGTACCAACGACATTATTAGGTGAACGGCAAATAAATTTTATCAAATACCTGGGAAAGGATTTGGGCCATGATTGGGAATGATTATTTGCAGGCTTTATTTAACTACCCTGATGAAGATACGGGTTTAAATCAGTTATTGGAATTGTTAACAAACAAAGATATGGAATTTATTAATAGTCTTAAAAGACCAATAAACTTAGCATTGTGTAATGAGAATGAGATAACATATTTAACAAAGGCATCAGCGTTAATAGATTATCATTTACAAGTATTGGGTTTAGAGGTTCCCGATTGGCTAAGGGATGAAAAACTAGCTTTTGATCGACCCTATTATCATTCTACCAGAATAAGTGATTTTGAAAAACTCAGATTTCAATTTAGAAGCCCAGCACCATTTAAGGCAAGGAACGTTTATTTCGACTTATATGGAATTAAAAGAGTCTAGTTAACTAGGCAACACAAGGGTTAACACGAGGGGTCAGTCCCCTTGTGTTGTTTAGGGAGGGGGGTATGAAGCACGGACTTTTTTAGAAGAGGCTTCTTACCTTATTACTCTCGGCCGCATTATTGTTTATTCTTTGTGCTTGTGCACAAAGGGAGGAAATCTTATCCACTGCACCGAGCGAAATATCATCAGAAGCTACCTTGGCAACCGATCCAGCGGCGCTTAATGCGATTAAGGAGGTATTGCAGGGCAGTGTCGCATTTTTTGAAACCGGCATAAAGAAAACACTGGATATTAACCAGCTAAACCAAGCTGTTAGCTCCGACAGCAAGGTTACCGCAAAAGCGGCAAAGTTTGCAGTTATTGATCTGGATAATGACGGTACGAAGGAGGCTGTCCTTTGGTTAACCGTAAATGGTCTCGATGATTATGGAAGCGAGGTTTTGCGTTATCAAAGCGGAGTAGTTTATGGTTATCTTATATGGTCTCGAGCATTTAATCAATTAAAAACGGATGGCACCTTTGCATTTTCCGGCGGCGCGTCGGACAGCGGATTCGGCGCAATCAAATTTACCGATCAGGCTTACTCTATTGATAAGATCACCTATTCCGAGTCAAGTTACGATTCCAATAACAACCTAATCGTTTCATTTTTTATTAATAACAAAAGTGTCACACAGGACAAGTTCGAATTGGCCATCAAAAAGCAGGACGAAAAGCCGGATGTCACATGGTATGATTTTACCGATGACAACATAATAACAGTGTTTCCTGATGCTTGATGTGTCATCAATTCTTTCAGTAGTCAGCATGTAGTTGAGAAGATACACAGGGGACGGTTGCCGGTGCATAAAGCTTTGCTCACACCTTCTTCTTTTTTATTCCCCTATGAAAGTTATCTATATTTATAAAGGCGGCTGGTTGTTCAGACTCCCATGGAGGTAGTTTTTGTTGTATTTAAGTACCCAAGCTGAGCGGCAGTATGCAATAGCAACCGTCCCCAGTGCATCATATTTCAATTGTAGATAAATCTTAAGCTTTTTGTATATCATGTACCTGTTTAGCTAATTATTTAATTACGTAATTCCGGATACGAAACCT
>CAZCQT010000103.1:0-6194 GCA_964500905.1 uncultured Moorellales bacterium | reverse complement strand
CAGATTATGCTAATAGGGAGCGCAGGTTTGGCGGCTTAAAACTTTAACGGAGTGATAAAAATGATGTGGCAAAGATGCCTTACTGCTTTTTTAGGCATACCCTTAGCAATTTTTCTTGTTTATCTGGGTGGTATTCCTTTTTGTATTGTGGTTACGATTATAAGTCTGTTAGGCATTCATGAATTTTTTAATATTTTGTTACCGTCCAAGGTTGGTTTAATGCGATACTATGCGTATTTCTCCGGCGTGGTTTGGCAAGCAGCAACATTTTTTCAAATGAATATTATTCCGCAGCTCCTGATATTTTTATTTCTATTTGGGCTTATTCTCTATATTATTAACTATAACAAATTAAGACTACAGGATTTCACTCTCGCGGTATTAGGAGTTGTATATGTTTTTGGGCTTTTTAACTATTTGATTCTTATGCGGTTGTTTACACCAAATGGGAAATGGTGGGTTTTTCTTGGTCTAATCCTTATTTGGTCCAATGATGTAGGCGCCTTTTTTATCGGGCGCGGTTTTGGTAGACATAAACTTCACGAGTTGGTCAGCCCTAAAAAAACAATTGAGGGCGCCTTGGGGGGGATTTTTTTAACAATATTTATCACATCCATGATAAATATTGCTTTTGGATTCATGCTCTTTTCTCAATCCGTTTTGTTGAGTATATTGGTTTCTGTTTTGTGTATTTTTGGGGATCTCTGGGAGTCAGGTTTAAAGCGCATTGCTGGAGTTAAAGATTCCGGCTCTCTTTTACCAGGGCACGGGGGAATTTTAGACAGGTTCGATAGTCTGCTTTTTGCTGTTCCAGTAATGTATTATTATCTACATGGGTTTATTATTAATTGAGGTGAGTTATGCGTTACATTCCGGTAAATTTATTAAAAGCAGCCATTATAAGTTTAATCGTTTTGGCTGTCTTAATAGGAAATTTTTTATCATATTTTTATATTCTTCCCGCGGCTGTTGGAACGCTGCGGTTTCTTACCCCGGCATTTTTACCATTTATATTAGCCTGGATAATAGCGGAATTAATTGATCCTCCTGTCAGTTACCTTGAAAATCACTGTAAATTCAGCAGAGGATTAATAGTACTGGGTGTCCTTTTCCTGCTTTTTGGCGGATTGACTACAGGGGTAGTTTGGTTAATAACCCGTTTGACAATAGAACTCGTAGGTTTATCAAAATATTTGCCGCAGCTTTCCAATAGTTTAACAAGTTATTTGCTGCAGCTTTTTAATCAAGTAGCCGATTTCTATTTTTCCCTGGGCCTCAATTATAACGTGGCAGAGCAGATTATCGGCAACATTGCTGATAATGCAGAAAAATTAATAAACAAATCAACTGTTTTGATCGGACAATTATTGACAGGTAGCTTTCATTTACTATCCCTGGTGCCGGAAGTTTTGTTAGTTATTGTTTTTACGTTAATGGGCGCTTTCTTTATTTCCCGCGATAAAACCAAAATAATGAAAAGGCTGGTCAACCTTGTACCGCAACGAACAGGAAGAATTCTAGAATCTACCAGCAAGGAAATTGGGGGAGCGCTGGTTGGTTTTTTGAGGGCACAGTTTATTTTGATGCTGTTGATCTTTTTTCAGACTTTACTTGGGCTGCATTTTTTAGGTTTAAACTTTGCCTTGATTATTGCCCTGTTGGTTAGTTTTGTTGATGCCTTACCCATAATCGGACCAGGGGCTGTTTTCGTGCCTTGGATTATTTGGGAAATTTTAAACAGAAATATTCCTATTGCGTTGGGTTTGGTAATTCTTTATATTTTTATAACGATCACAAGGCAAATATTGCAGCCCAAAATAGTGAGTACAAATGTGGGCATCCATCCATTAGAGGCATTGTTGGGAATATATATCGGACTTAAAATATTTGGCGTGCTGGGTGTTTTCATCGGCCCTATTTTACTTATTACTGTCAAAGCCTTTTGGCGCGGATGGAAAAAACATGCTAAGGAGTAGTAGATGATGCAAGGTATTGCAATACTTGGCAGCACTGGTTCAATAGGCAGCCAAACATTAGAGGTCGTTGATAATTTCCCGGACAAATTATCTGTTGCTTCCCTCGTTGCAGGAACGAATATTATTCTGCTAGCAAAACAAATACATAAATATCAGCCTAAAATTGCTGTTATTGCTGAGAAAAGCCTGTTACCGGATTTGAAAAGCCTGGTGGGGAACACAAGTACTTTATTATTATCTGGCCATGAAGGTATAAAAGAGGCAATAGGTCTGCCTGAAGCAACAACGGTTTTAGCAGCCATCAGCGGGGCTGCGGGTTTAAAACCTGTTTTATATGCTATTGATTCGGGAAAGAAAATAGCCTTGGCCAACAAAGAAACCCTGGTTAGCGCCGGTCACCTGGTTATGGAGTTATCGGCAAAACGAAATGTAAACATTTTACCTGTAGATAGCGAGCACAGTGCAATTTTTCAGTGTATTTCCAATGGGCGCAGCCAAATAGACAGTGTCATCCTGACCGCTTCCGGGGGACCCTTTAGAGGGTGGTCCAGCGGCCAATTAAAGGATGTAACTCCCCAAATGGCGCTAAACCATCCTACATGGGCCATGGGTTCAAAGATAACTATAGACTCTGCTACCTTGATTAACAAAGGTTTAGAGGTTATTGAGGCGCATTGGTTGTTTGAGATGCCCTATAATAAGATAGAAGTTGTTGTGCATCCCCAAAGCATAATTCACTCAATGGTCAGATTTAAAGATACATCAATAATGGCACAAATGGGTTATCCTGATATGCGGCTGCCGATTTTATATGCTTTATCCTGGCCGGAAAAGTGGAAAACTAATTGGGCTAAACTTGATTTCACCGCTCTTTCTGGCCTGACCTTTGAAAAACCCGATCTAAATGCCTTTCCTGGCTTAAGACTTGCCTATGAGGCAGGGGCTGCCGGGGGGATAGCATCAACTGTTTTTAATGCGGCAAATGAAGCGGCAGTTAATTCATTTTTAAATAACGAAATTACGTTCAATCAAATTACAGAACTGATTGAGTTGAGTTTGCAGGATATATCGCCAAATAAAAACCCATCCCTGGAGGAAATAATTGAAGCGGACTATTTAGCAAGAAAAATTGTAGAAAGTCGTGTAAGGACCGGATATTTATAGTCAGTTTTTGCATATGATCTAAGATATAAACTAAGTTAGGAAGGTGCGCGAATGTCTGTTATTATCACAATAATAATCTTGGGTTTACTGATTATTAGTCATGAGTTAGGACACTTTCTGGCTGCTAAGGCTGTCGGGATAAAGGTTTATGAATTTGCAATAGGCATGGGTCCAAAAATTTTTACCTACAAGGGCTCAGAAACAGTTTTTACCTTGAGGGCACTGCCAATTGGTGGTTTTAATAAAATGGCAGGTATGGAGCCCCATGATGAAGATAACCCAGAGGGATTTAATAAAAAAAGCGTAAAACAACGTTTTCTGGTGATTTTTGCAGGCAGTTTTATGAATTTTGTTCTTGCCTTGCTGATATTTATTATTGTATTTATGGGCATGGGCATACCTTCCAATAAAAATATAATCGGTGGTGTGGTTTCTGGAGGCTCTGCTAATTTCGCCGGGCTAAAGAAAGGCGATAAGATCGTGGCGATTAACGAGGTGAGGACGGAAACCTGGGACGAATTGACTGCTGTTATCCATCGTAACCCAAACAAACAATTACAATTTTCAATTGAAAGAAATACAAAACACTTTAAGGTGGATATAACTCCGGAACTTGACCAGGAACATGAGGTTGGTTTAATTGGTATTGAAAGAATGTGGGAAAGACAAGGTTTTTTTGATTCAATATATTTGGGTGTAAGTCAGGCAATCGGACTTGGCTATTTATTGATAGTTGGTCTTGTTCAGATGATTACAGGGAAAATCCCTGCTGAAGTTGCAGGACCTGTTGGCATGATCCAGATGGTCAGCCAGGCTGCTAAATTTGGCTTGGCCAATATATTAAATTTTGCTGCCATTTTGAGTTTAAATCTTGGCATAATAAATTTATTTCCCATACCCGCCTTGGACGGGAGCCGCTTAGTCTTTTTGGTCCTTGAATGGTTAAGGGGGAAACCCTTACAACCGGAAAAAGAAAGTTTAATTCACTTTATTGGTTTCTTTTTGCTGGTCGGGTTAATGCTGTTGATAACCTACCAAGACATAATGAGACTGCTTGTTCAATAGGGAGAAATATTATTATAAATGGATGTGCTGATAATTGTACCAGAGAAGAAACAGTACGAAAATAATGGTTGGCAAGGTTGAAATTGGCGGAGGCGCGCCGATTTCAGTCCAATCTATGGCGAATACAGATACACGCAATGTCGATGAAACCGTAAAGCAGATACTTAGATTAGAGAAAGCCGGCTGCGAATTGGTGCGGGTAGCGGTGATAGATGAGGAAGCCGCATGCAGCCTGAAAACCATCAAACAAAGAATTAACATACCATTAATTGCGGATATTCACTTTAACTATCGCTTAGCTCTTAGCGCTGTACAAAATGGCGTGGACGGGTTAAGGCTTAATCCGGGCAATATCAGCTCCAGAGAAAAGGTCAGGGAGGTTGTTGCAGCAGCTAAATATAATGGAATACCAATTAGAATAGGTGTAAACGCCGGTTCAATTCACCAGTCCCTGCTGGAGAAGTATGGCAGCATTGTGCCTGAGGCCTTAGTTGAAAGCGCTTTAAAGCATATATCCATTCTTGAAGAGCTGGATTTTCATAATATGAAAATATCTCTTAAAGCCTCACGAATTCCTCTGATGCTGGATGCTTACAGGCTTATCTCTCCTAAAATTATTTACCCTTTACACATAGGAGTTACAGAAGCCGGCACCATTAAAGGGGGAACCATAAAATCAGCAGTAGGAATAGGTGCGCTTCTGGCAGAAGGAATTGGAGATACGATTAGAGTGTCTCTGACAGGGGATCCTGTGCAAGAGGTACATGTTGGATTTGCTATTCTAAATTCGTTAGATTTAAGGAAAAAAGGCATAGAAATAATATCTTGCCCTACATGCGGGCGCTGCCAGATTAATCTTGCTACACTAGCCGAAAAAATTGAAGCGGAATTTGCTTTTGTTGAGAAACCATTGAAAATTGCTGTCATGGGTTGCGTGGTTAACGGCCCTGGGGAAGCAAAGGAAGCTGATATCGGTATTGCGGGCGGAAAAGGTCAGGGTATACTATTTAAGAAGGGGAAAATAGTCGCCACCCTGCCAGAGGAAAAACTTGAAGATGTGTTATTTACTGAAATAAAAAAAATGATCTAATCTGTTTTTTAGGGGGTTTTTTTATGCGTATCTCACAATATTTAATGGCTACTCTGCGCGAGGTGCCTGCTGAGGCCGAGATTGTTAGTCATCAGCTATTGGTCCGAGCGGGGATGATTCAAAAATTAAGTGCTGGAGTTTATAATTATCTACCGCTTGGTTTTAAAGTTCTGCAAAAAATTTCTGCTATTGTTAGGGAAGAAATGAATAGGGCGGGAGGACAAGAGATTTTAATGCCTATTATTCAGCCTGCGGAGTTGTGGCTTGAAAGCGGAAGATGGAATGTCTACGGTGACGAGTTATTTCGTTTGAAGGATCGTCATGGCAGGGATTTTTGCTTGGGTCCAACTCACGAGGAGATTATAACAGATTTAGTGCGCCGGGCTGTTTCGTCGTACAAGCAATTACCCTTGCTGCTCTATCAAATCCAAAGCAAATTTCGTGACGAAAGAAGGCCGCGTTTTGGCTTGATGCGAAGCAGGGAGTTTATGATGAAAGATTTATATTCCTTTGATCGTGATGAGGAAACTTTAAACACAAGTTATAAGAAGATGTATGATGCTTACATAACCATATTTAAACGCTGCGGTTTATCCTTCCGCCCGGTCGAGGCGGACTCCGGTGCGATAGGGGGGAATTCAACACACGAATTTATGGTACTTGCTAGCTCCGGAGAGGCGGAAATAGTATATTGTTCTGCTTGCGATTATGCTGCTAATGTTGAAAGGGCAGAGAACACTATCATGGCCGATTGCGTTGAGGAGCCAAAGGAGTTGCAACTGCTGCATACGCCTGGAATGCGTACAATTAAACAGGTTTCAGACTTTGTAAAACTGCCTGTAGAAAGAACCATAAAAACACTTTTTTATGAAAGCGATAATGGCATAATTTGTGCAGTG
>CAZCQT010000102.1:0-6239 GCA_964500905.1 uncultured Moorellales bacterium | reverse complement strand
TGCGGACTCTTCACTAGCTAGTATTGTAATGCAACGGTTAAATTTTCGCAAGAGCAAATCGGGGACAGGTTCCGATTCTCATTCCGATTCTCATTTAGCAAATCGGCCTCCCGGCACCGCTTTTATTTCTCCCTTTAGCTCCAAAATAGAAAGTATTTCAATCAACCTTATCTGTTTTACCCCGGTTAACCTTTCTATTTCTTCCACAGTGTAGGCCCGATCCATTAAAGCATCCTTTACCAGTTTTTCTTCTGTTGTCAGACTTCCCCCCTGCTTACATCCGGTTGAACCCTTTTGCTGTTTTTGAAACATCCTTCCACTTTTTGTTAAGGAATTATCTAATAAACCCCCTAGAAAACTCCCCTCTGGCAAAAGCTGGGATGGATCCAAATAGGGGATTGCACCCTTTAGCAATAGCCGATTAGTGCCCCTTCCCGTCCTGCTATATATTTCATGGGGTGGCACCAAAACTTGCCTGCCATGCAATTTGCCATATTCTGCGGTAATAAGCGCACCGCTTTTTTCAGCTGCTTCCACCACCAAAAGCTTATCGCACCAACTACTTATTAAGCCATTTCTTTTTGGAAAATTTTCCGGTCTGACCATAGTACCGGGCGGGTATTCCGAAACAACTGCCCCCTTTTCAATAATAGCAAGCTGCAATTCATTATGTTCCTTTGGATATGTAATATCAATTCCGTTTCCTAGAAATGCTATAGTATAACCGCCAGCCTTCAGGCATGCGATGTGGGCATAACCATCAATACCCCTTGCCATTCCACTAATAACCGGAATGCCATGGTAGGCTAAATATTCCGCCGCTTCTACGGCAATTCTCTTACCATATTCAGTACATCTTCTAGCGCCGACAATCCCCACTCCTAGAATATCTTTTTTGATACCCCCCTTGTAATATAAAACGGCGGGGGCATAATCAACCTTTTTAGCCTTGTTAGGGTACAGGGGATCCCCATATGTCAAAATTTTTATTTCTTTACTATTCACCTCATCCAAAATGGCATGTGCCTGCTCTAAAGATCGTTGTGCAATGATAGCCTCAGACAGCTTTGCTCCGATCCCATCAATAGATAGTAGCTCTTTTCCTGATGCTGCATAAATCAACTCGGGGTCATGAAAGTGCTGAAGCAATTTTTTTTGCGTCACTGGGCCGACACCTTTAAGCTGACTCAACCAAACCCAATATTTCATCCAAAACCACCCTATATTACCATCATACCGGCTAATTCTTTTTCCAGATCCCTGGACATCAGGGCTGAAGCTATATCTTCTTTTCGTATATCTTTGGACCCCTCAAGATCCGCAAAGGTTCTTGCAACTTTTAAATACTTATGAAAAGAGCGGGCACTATATTGGTAACGATCATGGGCTAACTGCAACAAATCCTGACCCTCTTTTTCAACCTGACAATATTCCTTAATCAAGGCATTAGTCATTTGGGCATTACAATTAACCCCTTCGGTTTTTTCAAACCTTTTTTTCTGTATGTTTCTGGCAAATTCCACTCTTTCTCTGAGGGCCTCCGAGCTAACTCCGGCATTATTTTGATTGGATAAATCCGAAAACCTTACAGGGTTAACATACTTTTGAATATCCATACGATCCAATATAGGTCCTGATAATCTTTGTCGATATTTAAGCACCTCATAGTCGCTGCAACGACACTTAGGACTTCCATAATATCCGCAGGGACAAGGATTCATTGCCGCTACTAACATAAAACCAGCCGGATAAGTGTTAGTATATTTTACCCTTGAAATAGTTACTACCTGATCCTCCATCGGTTGCCTCAACGCATCTAGGGTCTTTTTCGCGAATTCGGCAACCTCATCAAGAAAAAGAACACCATTATGGGCTAATGAAATTTCCCCCGGTGTCGCATTATTCCCTCCGCCAATTAAAGAGTTAGTAGACGCATTATGATGAGGCGAACGAAATGGACGCTCTCTTTTTAACCCTTCATTACTTCTCAGCAGGCCCGCCACGCTATATATTTTTGTAACCTCCAGAGCCTCCTCCTCGCTCATACTGGGTAATATTGTGGGTATTCTTTTTGCTATCATGGATTTACCGCTACCGGGAGCACCCAGCATTAGCAAGTTGTGCCCTCCAGCTGCTGCTACAACAGCATATTCAATGGTGACTTCTTGCCCTTGAACGTCTTTGAAGTCAATAGGAGAATTCCTTTCTTCTTTTGAAGTGTCAAAATCCTCCAAGGAAAGATTATACTCAATTTTTCCCTCTAAAAAATCTACTACTTCTGTAAGGGAATCAAATCCAAAAATATTTATTTCTTTAACCAACAAAGCCTCTTTGATGTTTTGTCTAGGGACAATCACATTTTTGATACCAGATTCTTTTGCCGCAATTACCATAGGCAAAATCCCATTACAGGCCCTTAACTTGGCATTTAACGACAGCTCTCCAATATAGCTGATGGTCCCCTGCCTTCTTTTCTTAAGCTCACCATTTTCCATCAGCATCCCCAAAGCCATGGGCAAATCAAAATGTGAGCCCCCCTTTTTTAAATCACTGGGGGCAAGGTTAATAACAACCTTCATTTCGGGGAATGAATACCCCCCATCATGTATGGCGGCAGTGACCCTCTCTTTTGCCTCTTTGATAGCCATATCACCCAAACCCACTATTGAGATCGTAGGTTGACCGAAGATGATCTTAGTTTCTACGTCAACCAAGTAACCTTCTACGCCCTCTATTCCAAAACTTTTCACAATCGAAGCCATTCAACACTCTCCCTCACCTGCCTGTTTATGCACGATAGACAATGTTTTTAGATATCCCTGTCACCCTAGAAATTTGTATTGTCGTCATACCTTCTGTCTTTTTTAATTCTTTTAGGATATAATCCCTTTCGCTCTTTCCAAGGTGTTGAATATGGGTTGGATTCGAAAAACCCAGCTCCTTTAGGTGCTCCCTTACCTCATCATCAGTTAATTTTCTTTTTTCCACATCATCCAGACATTGATCACTACTTTCGGCATTCATAAATGCTATGAAAAGAGCCAATGCTTTTTCCCCTTCTGCTGAAAAATAGTTAAGTGCGTAATCTGCATCAATAATTTTTGAATCTTTTATGTATTCCCTATAGCTCGTCCATTTGTATTCTTTGACAGTTTTTGCAATACCCGCCTTCAGGGGATTTTGATGAATATACCGAAGCACGGTTAAAAAATAGCTGTCTGTTTCTATCGCTTCGCTTTTAAATCGTTCTTGAAAAAGATGACCACATCTTCCATATTTCTCATTATACCAATAAACATAGCTTGAACTGATACGTTTTATTACCCCGGAGATGGTTTCATCGGTTTCTTTAATCAGTAAATGTACATGGTTATCCATCAAGCAATAGCCGTAAAGCACATACCCCGATATATCTTTAAATTCATCCAAAACATTCAAGAACCTTGTTTTATCTTGCTCATCTTCAAAAATAGCCTGACGATTAATACCCCTGAACATGACATGATATATTCCCGTACTGCTCCTCTCCCTAGCTGTTCTTGCCAAAATATCACCCCTTTACAAAAAAAAAGGCAGAAAGAGCCCCCAATCTGTCTACCTTGATGATGACTTATTTTAGCATTATTTGTCTAATTTAGCAACTATGCAAATTGGGGACATATGCAAATTGGGGACAGGTTCCGATTCTCCAGCAAATTGGGGACAGGTTCGATTCTCCAACCGGCCTTAGTGAAAGGGATCTAGACAAATTAGCCGAAGAACTGAAGAATTAAAACTTAATTTTTAAAGCCGCTATTTCTTATTTTAAATAGCGGCTTTTTTCTGTTACTTTCAGCCAGCACGAAAGAATATATCCCCTTGTGCTCCAGATTTATCAATCCCTAAAATACAGCACAAAAAAACTTTCTGTGTTCCCCTGTTCGCTAAAATGTGGAACAAAACTCCTGTCCCCCTGTCCCATGCGCCAAGTCATCTCTTTATAAATTTATATTTTTCAGGAATCGTAGGGTCTTTTTTTAGCATGCTTAAAACTCTACTTGCGGGACCACTCGGCTTGTTCATTCCTGCCTCCCAGGCCTCAACAGTTTTTGGGGATACTCCAAGAAAATTAGCAAATACAGCCTGTGTCATCTTTACATCACGGCGGATTGCCTTTATTTCTGCCCTATCAAAACAAACCAAGGGTTCAACCTTTACCCTATTGCTTCTGGCCTTTATTGTTCCCTTTTCATGCTCAATAGCTTCAGTAAGGCCCTTTGTTATACTCTCATATATGGTCATCATCAATACCACCTTCGCTTTAAAATTTGTTCCAATGCCTCAATTAACTCCTTGATCTTACCCCGTTCAGAAGCAGATAAATTATCCTTTTTGCCTTTTTGATATGCAGTAATCAGATATATCTTTTCAAAAGCCACGAAATCAACATAAAGAATCCTAAGGCCACCGCTTTTCCCTTTGCCCTCCGTAGCAAATCTAATCTTACGGAGTCCACCTGTTCCTTTAACCACTTTTCCTGCTTCAGGGTTGGTTAATATCTCCAACTGAAGGTTTTTTAAATCCCTGTCATCCAAGCCAGCTTTATCCCAAGCTTTTTCAAATTCCGACATCATCACGAATTCTCTAATCAAATTTTATCTTCCCCTAATAAAAACCTATTATCAACTTTAATAATAGTATACCCTATCCAATAGGGTATTTCAATAAGTGCAGCCTAATAAAATAAAATCTTAGAAAGATAACTAACCTAAGAACTGGACCCCCTATTTTGCAGAATAGCAAGCGTACCTCGTTTGCTATTGACCAAGGTAACCCCTGCTTATCTTCACTTTAACACTAAAATAGCAAAATAACCCCTGTAAGCCTTGCAAACATTGGCTTACGGGGGTTACTTCATTTCCTGGGCATGTTGTATATCACCAAATCATTTTTTACTATCTGCAATAAGCTGCCTGATACCACCCGTCCTTTAAAAACGGCGATGCAAGATTATGCCTAACTCCTCCCCAATATCCTTAATAATATGATCAAAATAAGTCGCCCTAAAAACATTATCCTTAACCAAACAAGCCTAGTATTTCCTTGAGGATCTAATAATTTGCTCCGGAGAATACCTCTCCTTTAGCCGTTTACACAAAAGTCTTAAAATCAAAAGGGCAATGTATAACAAGTAAGAAAATGAGCCTCAATCCTTTGTTCCAAGGAAACATAAACCGGGCGGCTTTCCAAATGCGAATCGGGACCTGTCCCCAGTTCTCACCAATTATCTCGTTTGACGAATACTTTTTAATATGTTAGCATATAACTAACAAAAGGAGTTGCCGCTTGTGAAGGGCGGTAGGTCCTGATAAGTTGGACGACCGCCTAATTAGGCGGTCTCGTTATTTTCTACAGCTATTACATAGAGAAATAACCCCTATGATAACCACGATAAAGCTAAATAGCTCCATCCAGTTAACCATAGACATCACCCCCCTTGCGGGAAAGTGACCAACCGCCAAGCAGCAACTCTTGTTAAATTATAGCATAACCCATGCAAACTCGCATGGGTTTTTTATTTGGTGAGAATTAGGGATAGGTTCTGATTCGCATTTGAATTAGAAATACAGATCCAATTCCCTTGCCCGCAATAATGCGAATCGGAACCTGTCCCCAGTTTTCCTGCTCTCTATCTTCAAACTAGCGAGCCAATAGGTGTTGACGGATATTTTTCAATATGTTAACATATAATTAATGAAGGAGTTGCCGCTTTCAGACGGCGGTTATTCCAATTCGTGATAACCGCCTATTTATATAGGCGGTTAGTTATTTTTATGGCTTTTACATAGAGAAACAATCCCTATGAGAACTAGGCAGAATGTAAGCAATTCTATCCAATTCACCATAAGCCTCACCTCCCTTCAAGGGAAGTGAATAACCGCCAAACGACAACTCCTGCTAAATTATAACATAACCCATGCAAACACGCATGGGTTTTTTATTTAGAAACGAATAAAAAACAAACATAATACATGAGCTAAACGTTCAAGTTGTAAACCGTCCTTCGTGTACCACCCTTTTACTCCGGCTACTTATCTGACAAGACAATAAAGCGTACCTATCGTCTTGTTTTCAGATTTGATGCAATGGCACAATAAAAACGTCACCCTACAACACAAAAGAACCGTCCCTCTGAGTTCCACTTTAGCCGTTTACACAAAAGTCTAAAATCAAAAGGGCAATGTATAACAAGTAAGAAA
>CAZCQT010000101.1:0-6306 GCA_964500905.1 uncultured Moorellales bacterium | reverse complement strand
GGTTTATTACCTAAAAATTAAAACTAATCAGTCTAATTTGGCTGCAAAAGAATTGTTCAGTTTAACTGAAAGCAATCTATACTAATATGGTATCTCCCTTTGAAAAATTGTCAATAGCTCTTCAGGCTTCTCTTGATATTCTTTTAGAGGTTATTTATATAGCTATTCCATTTTGAGCCACGGATTCCTGCAAAAAACCTTTTCTTTTTTATCATTTTATTGCTCTACTATTTTAAATTTTCACCATCTTCGAGCCAAACTTAACAATCAGCAGTTAATCATAAACCCTTTGAAGGACATTTTTACATGAAAACGCATACCATAATAGCTAAAGGGGGTGATTTTTTGCGGATAGAAATCAATTTATCTTTAAGACGCTTAAAATTATTAGATCTTTTTGAGGGTAAAGAAATATACCCCGTAGCCATTGGTAAGGCATCCACTCCCACACCCACCGGCAATTACCATATAACCCGTAAAGTAATTAACCCCGGTGGAATTTTAGGTAGCCATTGGCTGGAGCTTTCTATACCCAGTAATGATGGACCCTATGGTATCCACGGCACCACCATGCCCTGGTCCATTGGCAAAGCGGCTTCTAATGGTTGTATTCGTATGTACAACGAAGATGTTAAAAAAGTCTTTGACCAAGTAAGCATTGGTACTACAGTTATGATCACCTATTAGGATTCCCGGCAACCCTCCATTTAAATAAAACTGCAGGCTAGCAGGATTTACTAACAAAATCCCTTTGGACTTTTACATAGTTATCCTCGAGATGGGGACACTATCTGCCAAAGGGGTGACTCGAAAATGAAAGCTACAGGAGTAGTAAGACGTATTGATGATCTTGGTAGGGTGGTAATTCCAAAAGAAATCAGGCGAACCTTACGCATCAGGGAAGGAGAGCCTTTGGAAATTTTCACAGATCAAGACGGGGAAGTAATCCTAAAAAAATATATTCCCATCAATGATTTAAGCCTTTATGCACAGGAATACGTAGATGTACTTTCGGAAACCTTAAATGCAATTGCCGTAGTAGCGGATAGAAACACTATCATAGCCTCCAGCGGGGCACCGAAAAAGGAATTTGTAGGACAAAAGCTGGGCAACATAGAAGAAATTATGAATGAAGGCATCCCTACCATTACAGAAGGTACTATCACTTCAAATGGACGAGCTTTTCCTTCCCTGATAGTTGCCCCTATCTTAACCGCTGAAGTTATTGGCTGTGTTTGCCTGGCTCCTAAAAAGGCGGAAGTAAAGCTTGGGGAAATAGATCTTAATCTGGCAGCTACCGCTGCGGGCTTTTTAGCTAAGCAAATGCAAAAGCAATAATAGGTCATGAGTACCGGACAGGGGGCAAGCCGAAGGCCGTCCCCCTGTTTACTTGAACTATGGCCGCATTAAAAGGTTTTTCTAAGTGTCTGAACAAGGCAACCAGCCCCGCTAACAGCCCCTTCAGGTTTTTTTAAGGTATTGATAGCCCATTTGAACTAACTTGGAAGCTATTGTGACAATTCCTGTTTCAGTCGAATCGTAGCCCACAATCAGCCTATTGGTGTTTATATTTAAATTCACTTCCTTAACACCTTTCAAACTCATCAAGCCTGCTGTTAAAAATTCCTCATCAATTTTTGTTAGTGTACCGACTAGCTTCAGAACCCCATTAGTTTGCCTTTGGGGCCCCTTGCCATGCCAGGACTCCTTCCCTTTAGTATACCAGCTCAATTATTATGCCCCCCACTATAGAAATATAACTGCAAATCTGTTTGCTAACAGGAACAGATGGACAATTCTTTGTTCTGCATTAAAAAATTTTACCAAGCCCCCAATAGTTTTTGTCAAGCAAGCCGCTACTTCACAGAGCAGACTATCCGGCAATTTTACTATATTATATGGTTGAATAAGGAAATTGTTCAATATAGACTTGGTTTTATTAACCATCACCACTTATTTCTATACTATCACTAGGATAAGGTGTAAGGTAAAGGCTATCCCCTTCTCCTCGAACCAAGAGGAATAAAGAGCATTTTGCCCTAAACCAGCCTTTTGTTTACAATAAAATCAAATATTTAGGAGGTGCTTTATGCAGAAAAAACTTTTACCCATTACCCTATGCTTGGCTTTAGCGGGATCTTTTTTTATATCCACCGCGGCTGAAGCTTCTTGGGGGGCAAGCAAATTACCCCAAAATCCCGGTGTTAATAATTCCGGTACCCCCCCGGTAGTTTCTCCTCCCGGTAATACTGAAACTCCCCCCCAGGAAACTCCTCAATTTCAGTCTGTTGCCGATCAAATTCGCTATTTAAGAGAACAAAAATTAAACGGACAGGGTGAGCCAACCAAGCCCACCGAACCAAATAACCCGGGAACAACTAATCCCTCTCCTTCCAACCCTCCTCCGACAAAGCCGGAGCAGCCATCTGGATCAGATCAGAGGGTTTTAACAGGAGAAGCGGCAGTGATGGTAAATTTATTAAATGAGGAAAGAGCAAAAAATGGTCTTAAACCATTAACGGTTCATTCCGGCTTAACAGAATTGGCCAAGCTTAAATCCGTTGATATGCTGGAAAAGGGTTATTTTTCTCACACTTCTCCCACATATGGCTCCTTTGCCAATATGGTCTACAACCGGGGAATCAGTTTTAGATCAGTAGGTGAAAACATTGCCCAAGGCCGCAACGGCTCCCATGCACATATACTATTCATGGCCAGCCAAGGTCATCGAGCTAATATTTTGAATCCAAATTTTACCCATGTGGGAATTTCCGTTGTGCAAGGCCCCTACGGTGTTTATGTAACCCAGTTGTTTATTATGCAATAAAAAAGAGCCTTGTGATATGATACCTCCAAAGTAGACAGCCTAATTAATTAAAATTGGGCTATTTACTTGGAGGTGTTTTTTAATGGGGCGAAAACCAAAATGCAGTGAGAAAATAAAGATTAAAGCTCGTGGGGATTATGAAAAAGGCGGCGGACAGATATCCAGCAGCACTACTCCTATTTAGCATAAAACCTGTCATTAACTCTATCCTGCAAGTAATGATGATGGTAATGACCGGGAGGATGTCTAAACAGTCTTTCTCCTATTTGCATGCATTTTTTACAGGCATCTCTTGGAATGGTAACAGCTAAAATACCAATTCCTTGATCACTTTTTGAATCTATTACCACTAAACCCGAACACTTGGAACAGTGATGAATTGTTTCCCTTTGCTGCTCTAAAATGCCGTCGGTATCATAATAGATCCTTCTGGCTCTCGTAAATTCTTCTAAACCCTTAAATTCCTTTTCCTTTAAGTATTCCTTAATCTCCCACCGATGATAAACCAATTCTGACAACTCTTTAATATAGTCCGTCACATCATCCGATTGCCTTAAATCTAAATCATAATAATCCGGTTCAACAACATTGGAGTAATCAATACCGGCCAGAGCCAATAGGATGCCCAAATTCATGTAGGGCAAGGCTCCCTCAATGGAATACCCCCCTTCCAAAACAGCTACATCCGGATTTAGCCTTTCTGTCAGCTTAGCATAACCCTGAGCGGTAAACTTCATCCTGGTTAAAGGATCAGTATAGTGATTATCCTGACCTGCCGAATTAATAACTATATCCGGCTTAAAATCGGCTAAAACAGGCATTACCACATGTTCCAGTACATATAAAAAACCTTCCTCCCCGGTTTCCGGAGGCAAGGGAATATTAAGATTATAGCCGTAAGCCCCCGGACCGCCGAATTCCTCAACAAAGCCTGTGCCTGGGTATAATGTTCTCCCATCCTGATGAAAAGAAATGAATAGGGTGTCGGGATCATTCCAGTATATATCCTGAGTCCCATCCCCATGATGGCAATCTGTATCTATAATCGCCGCTCTAAAATGACCAAACTCCTGTCTAATTCTTTCCAGCATCACCGCCTCAATATTAATTAGGCAAAAGCCGCGACTGCCGTAAACAACCCGCTGGGCATGATGGCCCGGTGGACGTAACAAGGCAAAGGCTTTATCTACTTCCTTATTCATCACAGCCTGAAAACTCCTGATAGCTCCACCCGCGGCAATATAATGAGATTCGGTTAATCTTGAACTAACATCAGGCACACAAAAGTGCACTCTTTGGATATCCCTTGTTTCCGCTAAAACAGGGTTTAGCAGCGTTAAGCCTTCAATATCCTCAATTCCTTCCTCAAAAAGCTGATCTTTGGTGTATAATAGTCTTTCCTCTCGTTCAGGATGATCGGGGCTGATAGCCCAATCAAAGGCCGGGAAAAATACCAAGCCTAATTTATTTTTAGCCTTAATCATCTTCTTCACCCCTTAACGAACATGACAAACCCGGTTTTATTTGTGCCTTCACCCTTATGTTCTTACCGCCGGAGGAAAATCCTCTGACCATGTTAAAGCTTTCCGCTTCCACAATCTCAACTTCAACCTTACCCTTTTCCCCCAAAGAGCGAGCCTTTTCTGCCAGCAACTCTTTTGCTTGCTCGACAGCCTTCTCCAGGGTATAGCCTTTATTAATTTGTTCGGAATATGCCGTTTCGGCGATTCTGAGACTACCCAACTCCGTATCCGCCAGCAAAGTAACTTCCGTTGTAATTTTTGCCAGTGCTGCTCCAACAGCATTGGCAACGGGAAAATACTTGGGATAATAACAAGGCATATTTAGCTTTTTGCCCAAAATAGGTGCCAAAGATTTTGCCGGTCCCCCGATTAAGCCAAGCTCCTTCGGAACAACCTTTTTGCCATAAAGTAATTCCCGAATGGTGTAAACCGGCTTAGAATTAATTTTTGCAAGCAGCAGAAAAATTTCCTCTTTAATAATCTCGCCCATTTTCTCTAAAACTGCCGTGGCCATTTGCTGCGAACTTAGGCCCAGCTTTTTACCTAAGTCCCTCATACCTTGCACACTTTTTGCTTCTTCGCCCATAGTTAACTGACCAAGGGCAATCATCGCATCGGTGGGGGTAGCCTCAGTGCCTCCCAATGCCATAGGCTTACCTGCCCTTAAAGGACCGATTTTAAGCTCTCCTTTCTCAATTTGCAATCTGCTATCCCCGCCAAGACCAATGGAATGACTATAAATAGAACGAACTAAAGTTTTGTAGTTAGATATCGTAATACCCAAGGGTTCAAATAACGGAACGCCATCTGCCAAGAAAAAGAAATCCGTTGTAGTGCCTCCTATATCCAATAAAACACCGTCCCCTTCAATGGGCAGCAAAGCAGTTAGACCCATTAGGCTGGCAGCAGGGCCGGAAAGAATGGTATCCACAGATTGCTCCAGTGCCGTATCTATGCTCATAGTGCCTCCATCGGCTTTTAAAATATAAACCGGAGCAGTAATCCCTGCCTTAGCCAAGGCCGCCAATAAATTTTGGACAAAAGACCGAAAAATACTGCTTACGGCGGCATTTAAATAAGAGGTAAAAACCCTCCTGGGAAAGTTTAGCTTGCCTGACAGCCGATGCCCCAAGGTAACAGTGGCAAAGTTTCCCTCTATCATTTCCTTTATTTTTAATTCGTGAGCAGCATTTCGAGGCGAAAACTTAGTAACAACAGCACAATTTTTGATTGATTTTTCTTTGAAATTTTCTATTCCGGCCAATATTTCTGCTTTATTTATTCCCTTAACTGTCTTACCCCTGTGATCCACATAGCCGGAAACAAATAAGTTTTCATCACCGCAAGCCAAAAACTCCTTAGGCAAACCCGGCCCGCTTTGAATAATCATACCCACTGCTTCCACCTTATTTTCCGCAATTGCATTAGTAGAAATGGTTGTGCTTAAATTAATCCTCTCTATATCCTTTAGATCAACCCCTTCTGCTAACTCCTGTAAAGTTGTCCAAATTGAATAAAATAAATTATCCCACCTGGTGGGATTCTTAATCGTTTTCAAAACCTGTCCCTTATCAATAAGTACCCCGTCCACATGAGTCCCGCCCATATCAAGGCCTATTAGCATGGTTTCTCTCCTCTTCAAGAAAATTAATCTTTAAATATGAAAATCTAAAAACTTCCTTTTCATTATATCATACCAGATGAAAACCCCTGGGGTGATTTTCATTTAACCTATATAGAGAAAATATTTTAAAATTACTTGCCCTTTAATATGACAATTCAAACCAAGGGGTATATTTTGTATAGCAGCAATAGAAAAGCTGTCGGGAGCAACCCCGACAGCCCTGGTATTTTAAAAACATTGAGCAGGGGGAGTAGGCGGACATACTCCCGGCAAGGCCACACAAGGTGCCGGAGTGCAAAAACCATAGCTTGGTACTAATAATTGAACAGTCA
>CAZCQT010000100.1:0-6363 GCA_964500905.1 uncultured Moorellales bacterium | reverse complement strand
TACTATTTTAATAAATTTACCGATTCTCGCCGAACTGTTACAGTCACAGAGGACTTTGAAATTAGACTTATAGCAGCAGGGCAGGAAAGAGAGGTCCATCAATTTAGTCAGGGTACTAAAGACTTATTGTTTTTTGCACTTCGCTTGGCTGTTGGCGATCTTTTGGCTGAGGATTTTCAATTGCCCTTTGTGTTGGATGACCCTTTTTTGAATTATGATCAAGACAGACTAGGGGAGGTTAAAAAGCTATTGCATTCCTTAGCGGAGCAAAGACAAATTTTCCTTCTGAGTCATCGCCAGGAATTGGTTGAATGGGGCAATAATGTGATCATCGAGAGGTTGTGATTGCTAATGGGTTTGCACTTTATTATAGGTAGAGCGGGTTCAGGGAAAACTACTGCCTGTTTTAAAGAAATTCAAGCTGAGCTGGCTTTGGACAATATCAGCGGTCCTCCTTTGATCCTTTTGGTGCCGGAGCAGGCCAGCTTTCAAATGGAAAAAGCCTTAACCTCCAAGACTGCCTTAAAAGGTGTAACCAGAGCACAAGTTATGAGTTTTAGACGCTTGGGCTGGTTGGTATTTCAAGAAGCCGGGGGAACTAATAGACAATATTTAGTTGATCTGGGCAAAAGCATGGTCCTGCGTTCGATTTTGATGAAGCAGGAAGCAAATTTACAAATCTTTCAGGGTTTAGTCAAAGAGCAAGGATTTATAGAAAAATTATCCGGCTCCTTTAAGGAGTTTAAAAATTATTTGATTACTCCCCAAAAGCTTCAAAAGGAATACCTGAAACTGGCAGCAGGGGATAAAAAAGAAGAGATTGTTACTAAAAAGATTCATGATCTGGCTTTGCTGTTTGGAGAGTTTGAGGAGTATACAAAGGGTTATCAAACAGATCCTGATGATTATTTAAGCTTGCTGGCTGCCAGAATAAAAAATGCACCTTCCTTAAAAAGGGCCAAAATATGGATAGATTCCTTTGCCGGTTTTACTCCTCAGGAGTTGCAAGTAATAGGTAGTCTTATGAGCCATGCTCAACAGGTAAATTTAACCCTTTGCTTAGACCCCCGGGATTTAAATAAGGAGCTTAAGGAGCTGGATTTATTTCACCCTACTTGGCTTACCTATCGGCAGGTAAAAAAAATGGCTCACACCTTAGGAGTAGCTGTTGAATCAAGTAAGATAATGGATAGCGCGGAAAATCCTTCACGCTACCAAAATGTCCACTTGGCTCACCTGGAAAAAAATTTTGATCAACATTTTTCTTGGGAGGAAGAGCCGGAGGCTATTGACCTGGTCAGAAGTGAAAACCGTCGAATTGAAATTGAAGGAATTGCGGCGATGATCAAACATTTAAGTAGGGAAAAAGGTTATCGTTATCGGGAAATTGCTTTAATTCTAAGGGATTTAGCCGGTTATCAGCACCTGGTTGAAACAATCTTTCAGGAAGAAGGAATTCCTTTTTTTATGGATCTAAAAAGATCTGTTGCACACCACCCTTTGGTAGAACTCTTAATTGCTTCTTTGGAAACCGTTAATTCTTATTGGAGCTACGAACCATTGTTTCGCTATTTAAAAACCGATTTGGTAAGAGTTTCGCGTCAAGATGTTGATTTATTAGAGAATTATGTTTTAGGTTACGGTATTCGCGGCAGTGCTTGGTTAAAAGATGGACATTGGGGCTTCGGTTCTCAAGAACAAGATCCGGCAATCAAAAACTACCACATCAGGATAAATCAAATTCGGATTAGGAGTACATTTGCCTTAAGGGAGTTTCAGGAAGCTGTTAATAATAGGGGATTATTTACTGTTAAGGAAATTACAGGGCATTTGTATCAGCTACTAGTTAGGTTAAAGGTACACGGGCGTTTGGACGCATGGTGCAGGCGTGAGGAAATGGCCGGCAAGCTGGAACTGGCAAGGGAGCATAAACAAATCTGGGATGGAGTGGTGGAATTATTTGATCAATTGGTCAGTGCTTTGGGTAAAGAGAAAATGACCTTGGCAGAATACAGTAAAATCCTTGAGGTTGGTTTACATGGTTTGAAATTAGGATTAATTCCACCGGCCTTGGATCAGGTTTTGGTAGGTACAATAGAAAGATCCAGGCAGCCGGAGTTAAAGGCGGTGTTTTTGGCTGGTCTTAACGAGGGGTTTTTTCCGGCCAGAATTAAAGAAGATGAAATTTTTTCTGATAATGAAAGGGAGGCTTTGCAAAAAGAAAACTTGGAATTGGCACCGACGAGTAAATTAAAAACCTTTCACGAGCAGTATCTTGCTTATATCGCTTTTACCAGAGCATCGGAGTATCTTTGGATCAGCTATGCCGACGCTGACAATAATGGGAAGGAGCTAATGCCCTCATATCTGATTAGAAAAATTAAAGAATTAATGCCTGGGATAAGTGAACAATTTTTAGCTGTTGAGCCGAATTCAGGTCACTTTGTCCCTTTGTTTTATTTATCCGGCCCTAAAAAAGCCGCGGGCTATTTAGCAGAGAGGTTGGTCAGCGGAAACAATGAAGTGGAATTAGAGCCCTTTTGGCCGAACGTTTGCCATTGGCTGCTTAGCCACAAAGAGTTTAATTTACTGGAAGCCCCCCCTATAAAGGCTTTGAATTATCAAAATGATTCCATGCCCTTAACAGCTGAGCTGGTAAGCATGCTTTATGGGGAGGAAATTAAAGGTAGTGTTTCTCGTTTGGAAACCTTTGCGGCTTGCCCTTTTAAATTTTTTGTGCAATATGGATTGGGTTTAAAGAAAAGAGAGATCTATCAGGTTGATGCCCCTTTAAAAGGTAATTATTATCACTTGGTTTTAAAAGAGCTGGTAACGGAAATGGCTGAACTGGGCCGAAGCTGGGATCAATTCGAGGAAAAGGAATTACTCGAGCTAACTAAAAAGGTCTCGACAAAAATATTACCGACAATGGGGCATGGTGTTTTTTTAGATAATCCCGGTTTGCTTTATTGGGCCGGGGTAATGGAGCAAAACTTGCAAACAGCGGTAAAAATCCTGACTACCCATGCCAAGGAAGGGGTTTTTTTGCCGGAAGCAACGGAGCTGGGTTTTCCCCCTAACGATAGTTTTTTTGCCAATGAGCTTGTTTTGCCCGGCAATAAAAGGCTGCAGTTACGGGGTCAAATAGATCGGGTAGATCTGGCGAATATCAATGGCAAAACTTATTTGCGAGTAATTGATTACAAAAGCAGTGACAGAGATTTGGATTTGCAAGAGGTTTATTATGGCTTAACCTTACAGCTGCCATTGTATTTGAAAATGGCCAGGGAAATTTTTAAAATGAAACAGCCCATAGCCGCAGGTATGCTCTACTTTCCTGTTATAAGCCCCTTTATCTCTACAAAAAATCCGATAACAGCCGCAGAAGCCGAAGAAGAGATCTATAAAAAGATGAAAATGAAAGGTAGAATTTTGGCGGATCACCAGGTTGCGGAGGGTATGGGGGTAAAAGAAGGTCTGCCAAGTTTGATAGATGTAAGATTAAAGAAAAACAAAGAGTTTTACAAAAACGCCAAAGTATTGGAAGCAGAGGAATTCGATGTTATTGGGGATTATGTCTGGTTTAAAATAGCCGAGCAAGGCCAAAAAATTTATGAAGGAGAAACAAAAATTAATCCCTATCGCTTGGAAGACAATAGTCCATGCAGTTATTGCGATTACCAGGCAAGCTGTCAATTTGACAGCCTTGTTTTGGGAAATCAATATAATTTTTTGCCCAAGCTGCCTCAGGATCAGCTTTGGGATCTGATAAAGGGTGGACTAGCGGGCCGGAAGGAGGAAGCGGGAGATGCATAACACCGTTCAGTGGACAGCTTCACAAATAGAGGCTATTGAAACGAAGGATTGCAATATTTTGGTTGCGGCAGCTGCCGGTTCAGGTAAAACGGCCGTACTGGTGGAAAGGGTTATTCAAGGTATTTTACGTAAGCAAGATCCTCTTGATTTGGAGCGTTTGCTGGTTGTTACCTTCACTGAATCTGCGGCTCAAGAAATGAGAAGCAGAGTTGGCGGAGCCTTGGAAAAGGCTTTGATGCAGGATCCTGACAATGAGTATTTGCAACAGCAATCATTACTGATTAATAAAGCCTCCATCTCCACTATTCATAGTTTTTGCTTGGGTATTGTCAGGCAATATTTCTTTCAGCTTGGGCTGGATCCCACTATTGAAGTTATGGGTGAAAACGAAAGTATATTATTGAAGCAAGAAATTTTAGAAAATATTTTAGAAAAGCAGTATGAAGGCGGTAGTGAAGAATTTTTTCAGTTAGTGGCCGGCTTTGCTTCAGGGCGGGAGGAAAAGCTTTGGGATTTAATTTTAAGATTGGAAAATTTTCTTGCTACTCAAGTTTCACCCGAGGATTGGATACAGGAAGCCTTGAGGGCCTATGAAATTGAGGCTGGAACTGTTATTGAAGATTTGCCCTGGTTTCCAAAGGCTCTTCAAATTATAGGCGATGAATTAAAAAATGGTCTCTGGAAATTGACAGAAGCTATCGGCTTGTGTCAGCTTCCTGATGCCCCTTACGCCTACTTGGAAAACCTTTATAAAGAAAAATCGGCCTTTGAGGAGTTGCTTGCCTTTATCAATAAGAGTCCTTCATGGCAAGCTTTACGTTCACAATTAGCTGATTTGGAACCGTTTAGTAAGCTACAGGGGGTAAAAAAAGAGGCTGTGGATGAAGCACTTAAAAAAGAAATAGGCAGGCTTAGAGATGGAGCAAAAGGGGATTTGAACAGCGTTAAGGAGTACCTTGTAAGAACCCAGGAGGAGCTTTTATTGGAGTTAAAAAAATCGGCTCCCTCTTTACATGAGCTAACCAAGTTAGTAGTCAGGCTACAAAAAGAATACGGAACAGCAAAAAAACAAAAGGCTCAAGTCGATTTCAATGATTTAGAAAGATACGCCTTAGAAATTTTGGGCAGTTGGGATTGTCAGGCTAAGGAGCTTATTCCCAGTGCGGCGGCAATCGCGTTAAAAGAAAAATATCAATCAGTGATGATTGACGAATATCAAGATACCAACGATTTGCAAGAAGCCATACTTAAACTGGTTTCCGGGGGCAGTAACGGTAACCCGAATCTTTTTATGGTAGGGGATGTCAAACAAAGCATTTATCGTTTTCGTCAAGCAAACCCGGGGCTGTTTTTAACTAAATACCAAGCCTATTCCAAAGCCCTAGGGGCGACTGATAGAAAAATATTGCTAGCTGCCAATTTTCGAAGTCGTCAAGCAATTATTGACGGGACTAACCATGTATTTGGCCGTCTTATGGATGGTGAAACGGGAGAAATAAATTATGATGAAGATGAAAGACTGATTTTTAACGCTCTTTACCCTCAACCGGGGGAGGGTATCCTTGCTTGTGAGGGACCCGTGGAGCTGCATTTGCTTTACGGCGACACTCAAATTGCCGGAGACGAAAATGATGATGAACTAGAAAGTATAAATGTCTTGGAAAAAGAAGCTTATTTAGTAGCTGACCGTATTCGTCGGATGGTAACGCCAAAAGATGATGAACCAAGGGTTCATATTTGGGATAAAAGTATTAAAAAATACCGCCCGGTAGACTACCGGGATATTGTTATTCTCTTGAGAAGTACCAGGAATAAGGCAAATATCTTTCTGGAAATTTTTCAGCAACTGGCTATTCCCGCCTATGCTGAGGTGGGCACAGGCTATTTTCGAGCCACAGAGGTAGGTGTTATGCTGTCCCTTTTGAGCATTATTGATAATCCAATACAGGATATTCACTTGGTAGGAGTCCTCCGCTCGCCTTTAGTAGGCTTAACCACAGAGGAATTAGCCAAGATAAGGGCTCATACCGCCAAGGGTAGCTTTTGGTCAGGAATAATGAATTTTGTCAGAGAAAAACCCCAACAAGCTTTAGCCTTGAAGCTTGAGGGCTTTTTAAAAATGTTGAAAAATTGGAGAACTGAGGCCAGGAGGGGTCCCTTAAGCCAGTTAATCTGGCAAATCTATCAGCAAACTGGTTTTTTGAGTTATGTAGGTGCCATGCCAGGCGGGAAACAAAGAAAGGCAAATTTGCAGGCTTTATATGATAGAGCTATGGAATTTGATTCCTTTGCCCGCCATGGTTTGTTTCGTTTTCTAAGGTTTATAGAGAAATTACAGGAACAAGACGAGGATCTTGGCTCGGCCGAGGCGTACGGGGAAAATGCTGATGTAGTACGAATTATGAGCATTCATAAAAGCAAGGGTTTGGAATTCCCGGTTGTTTTTATAGCAAACTTGGGAGGAAAGTTTAATCAGATGGATCTTCGCCAGGAGCTTTTATTTCACCCGGAATTAGGGATTGGCTCTTTATATTTCGATTTAGAATT
>CAZCQT010000099.1:0-6461 GCA_964500905.1 uncultured Moorellales bacterium | reverse complement strand
CGCCTATTGAGCAAAATATTAATGGTGCCATAGAACCAGCGGTTGAAGAGGGAATCCGTTTGCTTTTAATAGTCTCCAAAGAATTGGGTTCAAGGTGTTGGGTTGAAGTTAAAACCGATGGAACACTGAATTATAGCGGAATACTCGAACAAGGGGAAGAAATGTATTTTCAAGCAGAGGAAAAAATAAATATTAGACTTGGAAATGCTGGAGTTGTTACACTAATATATAATGATGAAAACATTGGTCTTGCCGGGCCAACAGATAAGGTTGTTGATCTAGAATTTCCAAAGAATTAATTGCTATATAAAAAGTATTTTAAAAGTATAAGTAATTGCAATTGCGTTTATTGAGTATGAATTGCTTGGGGTGTATTGTAAATGAATTTAGCAAATAAATTAACCTTGGCCAGAATCCTACTTGTCCCTATTTTTATGGTTTTTTTACTGACAAAAATACCGGGTGGAAGATTTATAGCGGCTGGTATTTTTATTATTGCCGCCAGCACTGATGGGCTTGATGGCTACATTGCAAGAAAACGTAGCGAGGTGACAAAGTTTGGAAAGTTTATCGATCCCTTAGCAGATAAGCTGTTGATTACAGCATCTCTAATATGTCTAGTAGAACTTAAAATGGTGCCGGCTTCAGTTGCTATTATAATTATTGGCAGAGAGTTTGCCGTGACCGGATTAAGGACTTTAGCTGCTGGTGAAAACATTATTATTGTTGCCAGTAAGTTGGGGAAATTTAAGACAATAACTCAAGTAGTAGCCATTTCTACTTTGCTATTGGTTGACTTGCCCATACCTTATTTAAATAATATTGGTTTGGCTCTTTTATATTTCGCAGTTTTCATGACACTTTGGTCTGGTGTTGATTATTTTATGAAAGCTAGAAAGTTATTAAAGCAAATGAATACAACTTAGCATTTGATTGGTCATAACATAAAATCCAGTTAATTATGAGCTCAATTATTTTACCATTAGAAGCCATATTGCCGCCAAAGGCGGCTTTTTGATTCCAAAGGTTTCATAAGGAGAAAAAAGAGGCCCTATGTTATAATTTTAATTGACAAAGCATTCATCTTTGAAAAATACCTTGCTGTTGGCTAATCAAAGAGATGCGGCATCTGAGTTGGCAGGATATAACGACTAGGTCAGGAAGCATGCTTTTTAGGCAATAACCAAAAGGTTTTGCAGGGGGTGGAGGAATTATCCTTCGCTAATCATTCTTTAACTATAGATTAACATTGGGGTATCTCAAATTAAAAGCAATAAAAATAAAAAGTATGTTTAAACCCTAAAAATTTGGGTCTAAACATACTATACGAGGTGGGTGATAAAATGAATTGGCCTAAGCTTACAAAAAGTAATATAACTATCATTCTTATGTCTTTCATTTTTTTCTTTTCCTTATTACTAGTTGGCCAATGGGCTTATCAGAGGTTTGTAATAATTTTGCCTATTCAAAAGCAATTAGCTGAAATTTCTGCTAGTAAGGACACAGTTATTAAGTTTGAAAATGGGGACCTGCTTGTAACGGTTAAATTCGATGAGATTGTAAATTTGCAGGATAGTTATAATGAAGTAAGCAATATTTTACCTAAACAAGGTAAATATATTTTAAAAATTATAGATAACCGGGATGCATATCTGGATAATTTGTGGAGAAAATGCCGTTTTGCTATAGAAGAAGCAGCTACTTTAAACAATTTAGTTGCCGCTAAAGATACAATAACTAAAAACCTTGATGATACTGAGATTAAGAATTGGCTATTAGAAATAGATAAAGATTATTTGTATTTCCAATTGCATGGTGAAGGCAATAGCTATTTATATGAAATTGTACCAAGATTATACTAGCCTCACAAATAAGTTTAAGATAACAGTGTAAAGGGAGATTATGATGAAATTTGATTTTGGAATAGGTTTTTTATTAGCAATGGGAACTTATTTAGTTGTTCGAGGTTACAATATATTGCCTATGCTATTAATAATGGCCACGGGGATACTTTTATATATTTTGCTGCAACAAAAAGGCTTGTTGAAAGCCGGTTTTGTTGCAGCAGAAAATCAAGGCGGTGAAATTGCCTTTACAGACGTGGGTGGACAGGCTACAGCAAAAAAAGAACTAATGGAAGCATTGGATTTTATTAAAAAGGGCAGCAAGTTAAGTAAGCTGGGAATAAGGCCTCTCAAGGGCATCCTGTTAACGGGTCCTCCCGGAACAGGCAAAACTTTACTTGCCAAAGCGGCTGCAACTTATACAGATGCTGTATTCTTTGCTACTTCCGGTTCCGAATTTGTGGAAATGTATGCAGGGGTGGGTGCACAAAGGGTAAGGGAGCTGTTTCGCAAAGCAAGGGAACAGGCGAAAGCAACAAAAAAACACAAGGCTATTTTGTTTATTGATGAAATGGAGGTCTTAGGTGTTAAACGGGGATCTCATGCAGGTCATATGGAATACGATCAAACATTAAATCAACTGTTGGTGGAAATGGATGGATTACAAACAGAGCAGGATGAATGCCGGATTCTGGTAATTGGAGCATCTAACAGGGCGGATATGATTGATTCCGCTTTGTTGCGTCCGGGCAGGTTTGATAGGGTTGTTCAAGTAAATTTGCCGGATAAAGATGGTAGGTTGCAAATTTTAAAGCTTCATACGAAAAATAAACCGTTAGCAAAGGACGTAAACTTAGAAGCTATTGCTCAAGATACCTTTGGTTTTTCAGGTGCACATTTGGAGAGTTTAACCAATGAGGCAGCAATTTTTGCTTTCAGGAAAGAAGGACAATACATTAATCAACAGGATTTAAAAGAAGCCATTGATAAAGTGATGTTGGGAGAGAAGCTTGATCGGAAGCCTAACCCCGACGAGTTGTATAGAGTTGCCATTCATGAAGCAGGTCATGCTTTAATAAGTGAATTAGAAAAGGAGGGTTCCGTGGCATCTGTAACTATCGTTCCCAGGGGTCAAGCTATGGGATACATGAGGCAATCCCCCGAAAGCGATAGTTACTTGCAAACAAAAAGCCAATTAGAGAGCCAAATTAAGATTATTTTGGCCGGTACCATGGCGGAAGAGCTGGTTTTTGGCGAAAGAAGTACTGGTGCTGCAAACGATATAGAAGAAGCCATTAAACTTTCTAATCGAATTGTTAGCTGCGGTCTTTCCAGTTTAGGTATAATTGATGTTGAAGAGTCAAAGGGGATAGTAGGGAAAGAGGTTCGCAATTTACTATTGGGATGGGAACTAAATGTCCGAAAAACCCTTCAAAAATACCAATTTTTATTAGAGCTGCTTGCATCATTGCTTAAGGAAAAAGAAGTGTTATCAGGGGAAGAAATCAAAGCACATTTGAAACACTTTCTCGAAACTACAAAGGCGGAAGTGGATTAATTTGCATAGAATTAATTTTCCTTTGGATACTATCTAGTAGGATAAAACAAAGGATATGAGTAAAATGCCTTCAAAACTTAAAATTGGGGTTGCAATAGCAATAATATTTGTTGCTCTCTCCACTGTAGGTATATTTAACGCAATGGATTTTCAGATTGAGGCCTTTCACTTTGAAATAAAACTAAGTTTTCCTGAAAGAGGGAATACTGAAATTTCATTTCCTCCTTTAGGTTCTATCAGTGCCAAAACGCACCGATCTCCTATAAAAATTCAAATAAATTTAAAAAATATAGATCTTAATTTGTTGAGTAAATTTTTAGAGGAAGTCGCAGGGCAAAAAGAAACAATCGAGTTATTAACTTTAAAAATGAATAAAATACTAATACATTTTGTTTTTAGGACTCTGCTGTTAGCTTTTCTTGGCGGAGCGGCAGGTGCTTTAATTCTTCGTTTTACAAATCCAAAAACTATTTTTCGAAGTGGTATTTTAGGGTTGCTGGTGATGAGTTTTTTATTATTGGGTACTTATGAAACCTATCAAAAGGATGCATTCAGATCACCATATTTCACTGGTGCATTAAAAGCGGCCCCTTGGATGGTGGGATTAGCGGAGGAGGCTTTTTCGAAGGTAGGCGACCTTAATGAGCAGATGGAAATAGTGGCCAATAATTTTGTAGATATGTTCGAACGTTTGGAAACCATTGGATCATTGGGGAGTGTTAATGGAGATATAAAAATACTACATGTTTCTGATATTCACAATAATTCCACCTCATTTGATTTAATAGAGTTGGTCAGCAAGGAATTTGGGGTTGATTTTATTATAGACACAGGTGATTTGTCGGACTTTGGCACGGCCTTAGAGGGGGTATTTATCAGTAAACTCGAAGCAATATCTATTCCCTATATATTTATACCAGGTAATCATGATTCCCCTGCTACCATTGAAAATGTTAAAAAACATAGCAATGTTATTGTGTTGGATGAAGAAATTATTGATTTGAACGGTATCAGGATTTACGGTTTGGCTGATGCGGCGTCCTTGGGATACGAGCTGATTACTCCTTCTGATGAAAAGTATCCGGGAAACTTAAGTGATGTGGCAAACTTTTTACAAAACGAAAACGTTCATATAATTGCAGTCCACCGTCCAAGCGTAGCAAAAAAGTTGGCTGGGTTAGCACCTGTAATTTTACACGGACATGATCACCGTCAACAAATACAAGTAAACGGGGAAAGCGTTATAATAGATGCCGGCACTACGGGTGCTGCAGGTATTAGAGGCTTTCAGGGTTTAAATGAAATTCCTAAAACCTTGGTTTTACTGCATTTTAATTATATTGAAGAAGAATTGAATTTATCAGCAGCGGATGTTATAACTTTGTCGGAAAAAACCAAAAGGTTATCCTTGGAAAGGTTTTTAATTTAGCATTGACAGAGTTTGTTAAATACCCTATAATCTATTTAACCGAACATATGTTTTAGGGGGGTCAAAAATTGAGTGAAAAACAAAGGGCTTTAGAGATGGCTTTGCTTCAGATTGAAAAACAGTTTGGCAAAGGTTCTATTATGAGAATGGGCCAAAGCGTAGGTGTTGCTATTGAAGTGATACCCACAGGAGCATTATCTTTAGATGTGGCATTGGGAATTGGCGGTTTACCCAGAGGAAGAATTATTGAAATTTTTGGACCTGAATCTTCCGGGAAGACTACAGTTGCTCTTCATGTTATTGCTGAGGCACAAAAAAACGGTGGAATTGCAGCGTTTATAGATGCTGAGCATGCTTTAGATCCAAATTATGCAAATAAATTGGGTGTAGATGTAGATGCTTTATTGCTTTCGCAGCCTGATACAGGGGAACAAGCCTTGGAAATTGCAGAAGCATTGGTCAGAAGCAATGCTTTGGATGTGGTAGTTATTGATTCCGTGGCGGCATTAGTGCCAAGGGCAGAAATCGAGGGGGAAATGGGGGACGTTCATGTTGGACTTCAAGCTCGGCTTATGTCCCAAGCATTGCGTAAGCTGGCAGGTGCTATTAATAAATCTAAAACTACCGCAATTTTTATTAACCAATTAAGAGAAAAAGTTGGGGTCATGTTTGGCAACCCAGAAACTACTCCGGGAGGCAGAGCATTAAAATTTTATTCCTCAGTTAGGTTAGAAGTGAAAAGGGTGGAGAATTTAAAACAAGGAAATGATTTAATAGGTGTAAGGACAAGAGTTCGGGTAGTTAAAAATAAGATGGCACCTCCTTTCAAACAAGCCGATTTCGATATTATGTATGGGGAAGGTATTTCCCAGGAGGGATGCATTTTAGATTTGGGTTATGACTTGGATATTGTTCAAAGAAGTGGTGCCTGGTATTCTTATAATGAGGAAAGACTGGGGCAAGGGAGAGAAAATGCAAAAGATTATTTAAAGCAAAACCTTGAGACCGCTACCGAAATTGCAGGGAAAATCCGAGAACATCATTTCCCTAAGGGGTCAGTGTCAAGCACCGAAGGCTTAAATACTGAAGAGTAAAATAGATGAAAAATGAAAAAGAATTGTGTTTGGACCAGGCTTTGAGAATTTTGGATAAAAGAATGCAAACAAAAGTACAACTGGAACAAAAGCTAAAGAATAAGGGGTTTGCCACCGAAATAGTTAGTTCAGTTTTATTGGAATGCGAATCCAGACAATATCTTAATGATTACGAGTATGTACGAGCGTTTATAGCAGACAGAAGCAAATTTAAGCCAATGGGAAGTTGGCGTTTAAAGCAAGAACTCTTGGATAAGGGCGTTGCGGATGATGTTATTAAGGAAATCTTGGAGATATATTTACCGGCAGAGGTTGAATTGACTTTATTGGAAGAACTTTTTCAAAAAAAATGGGGAGCTGATGAAAGCTATCGTAGGAAGCCAAAAAAACTCATTAATTTCTTAATGAGAAGAGGTTTTTCGAAAAACCAAATTTTTAGGGTGGTAGAAAACTTAAGTATAGATATTTGGAAATATAATCGAACTTGACATAATGCCCAAAAAAAGATTAAAATACACATAAGGTTATGTTAGAAA
>CAZCQT010000098.1:0-6513 GCA_964500905.1 uncultured Moorellales bacterium | reverse complement strand
CAACCGGGCAGCAAAGGCCAGTTCTTTTATTTGTTCTTTTGTAATCATTTTAAAGCTCCTTTCTCATTGTATGTCTACCAATAAAAACCACAAAAATTATATCAAATAAATTTTTTCCCAGCAAGACAGCTAAAAACCAAAAAGCTTGCATGAATTTCTTCAATGCATACAAAGGTTTTCCCTGTCCTCTGTCCCTATATATCTAATAATGAAGCAAAATCCTCCTCTGTCAATATTGGGATATGAAGCTCCAGTGCTTTATCGTATTTTGACCCCGGTTTCTCTCCCGCAACTACGTAATCCGTATTTTTACTTACACTTCCTACCACCTTACCCCCCAAACTTTCTATTAACTCCTGAGCACCCTTTCGAGAAAACCCAGCTAAGGTGCCTGTAAGTACAAATTGTTTTCCTGAAAGACTGGTGCTGCGGGTGGATTCTTCCGCCGTTTCCTCCATCCTAACACCGGCCTTCAATAATTTATCAACAACCACTTGATTACCTTTTTGGGCAAAAAAGCTTACTATACTGGCCGCCACCTTAGGCCCTATATCAGGTAAAGTCTGCAGAAGATTTTCACCTGCCGCTGCAAGCCCGGTCATGGATTTAAAATGTTCTACCAGGCTTTTTGCTCCTCTTTCCCCTACATGTCGAATTCCTAAACCAAAAATTAATCTGGCTAACGACCTATTTTTACTTTCTTCTATTGCATTCAATAGATTAGTAACTGATTGTTCTCCCATTCTTTCTAGTTTAAGCAAATCTGCTTTTTTAAGGTAATATAAATCCGACACATCCTTAATAAAACCGGCATTAAACAATTGTTCTACAATCTTTGGCCCCAAACCCTCAATATCCATGGCATTTCTGGAAGCAAAATGGATAATGCCCTCCCTTATCTGGGCAGGACAAGTTAAGCCCCCGCTACAACGATGAGCTGCCTCACCTTCCAGTCTGATTACCTCAGAACCGCATTCAGGACAGTTTTTAGGGAATCGGAAAGGCCTCTCTGTCCCTTGTCGTTCCTCTAAAAGAACAGTTACTACCTCTGGAATAATATCTCCTGCCTTTTGAACAATCACCTGATCCCCCAAGCGAATATCTTTTTCAGCTATCATATCCTCATTATGTAAAGTAGCTCTACTAACTGTGCTTCCCGCTAAACGTACAGGTTTTAAGATTGCGGTGGGGGTTAAAACTCCCGTTCTGCCAACTCTGATTATAATATCCTCTAAAATGGTAATGGACTGCTCTGCGGGAAATTTATAAGCAATGGCCCACCTGGGGCTTTTGGCTGTAGCTCCCAACTGTTTTTGCTTTTCCAAGTCGTTGATTTTTATTACCATGCCGTCAATTTCATAGGGAAGGGATGCCCGTTTTTCCGCCCACTCCGTGCAATAGCTGGCACAAACATCTATTTCTTTGGTCAACAATACTTCCGGGTTAACGGGAAAACCCAGTTCTCGTAAGAGTTCCAGACCTTCCCAATGAGTTTTTAATGCTTGACCCTCTAAATAAATTATTTCGTAAAAAAAAGCATTTAAAGAACGCGAAGCTGCAACAGCGGGATCTAATTGCCTTAAAGAACCTGCAGCCGCATTACGCGGGTTAGCAAATTGTTCTTCCCCAGTAGCATCCCTTTCTTGATTTAATCGTGCAAAGGAAGCCTTGGGCATATAGGCTTCTCCCCTAACAACCAAATTGGCTATATCTTTACGCAGCCTTAAAGGAATAGAACCAATGGTTTTTAAATTTTGGGTAATATTCTCACCCGTTTCTCCATCACCCCTGGTTGCACCGATTTGAAGGAGCCCATTCACATATGTCAGCACAATGGATAAGCCATCTATTTTTGGTTCAACTACATATTCTATTTGTTCAGATAAACCGCTTTGATTGCGACGATGAAACTCCTGTAAATCTTTAAGATTAAAGGCATTGCCCAAGCTTAGAAGCGGACGTAAATGAGTTACCGTTTCAAAGCCTTTTAAAGGCTTCCCCCCAACCCTTTGACTAGGCGAATCCGCAGTTAAGAATTCGGGAAATTGGCTTTCCAACTGAACTAGCTCCTGCATCATTTGGTCGTAGGCATGATCAGATATTTGGGGATTATCTTGCACATGGTAGAAATAATTGTGTTTTTCTATAATTTCTTTTAGCTCACCAATTTTCTTTTTTGCTTCGGGCACCGAAATCATGGAAACACATCCTTTACCGTAATTTTCTACACAAATTAGAGCTTCGTCAACGGTGCATACTTAGCCAGTAAAATCTTCAGGCCTTGATCAGGAAAAGCTACGGTCAACTGTTGATCACTGCCTTGGCCCTCCACCTTAACAATTACTCCCGCTCCCCATTTTGGATGGTTGACTTTATCACCCAAGGCAAATGAGCCCAAAACTTGAGGTTTTACAGTAACAGCAGGCCTCGGTTTAGCCAAAGGCTCCTCTGTACGGCTTTTTATTTCTGTAAGCAAATCATTGGGGATTTCAGCCAAAAAACGGGATGGAGGATTATAAACCGTATTGCCATAAATGGTTCTTTGCCAGGCTCGGCTTAGAAACAGTTCTTCCTCTGCCCTGGTCATCCCTACATAACAAATTCTTCTTTCTTCTTCCATTTCCCCATCATCAAGAAAAGAGCGATTATGGGGAAAAACCCCATCCTCCATTCCTGTTAAAAACACAACAGGAAATTCCAAACCCTTAGCCGAGTGAAGAGTCATCATTATTACCCGATCTGTTTCCTCGGTGAAATTATCTAAATCAGTTACTAAAGAAATTTGTGCTAAAAAACCATCCAAGGTTTTTTCTTCACTGTATTTGTCATAATCAAAGGTAACGGAAATAAACTCCTGTAAGTTTTCCGCCCTTGATCTGGCTTCGGGAGTGTTTTCTCTCTTTAGCTCGTCCAAATAGCCACCGCGATTGAGAATCATTTCTGTTAATTCCGTTACAGTCAATTCATCCACTTGACTTTTTAAATCCAGCATAAATTCTCCAAATTGAGCAATTGCATTAGCAGATCTTTTGGTCAGCTTTGGTATTTCCTGTGCTTTGATTAGGGCATCAAAAACTGTCAAACCCTGCCCAATTGCGAAATCCTCCAAGTTCATCCAAGACACATCACCTATACCTCTTTTGGGAACGTTGATTATACGGGCAAGACTTAAGGCATCTGCCGGATTACTTAAAACCCTTAGGTAGGCCAGAATATCTTTTATTTCTTTTCTTTCGTAAAACTTTAACCCTCCGTATATTTCATAGGGTATCCCATTTTTAATAAAAGTTTCCTCTAGCACTCTGGATTGGGCATTAGTTCGATAAAGAACAGCAAACTCACCATAAGATCTACGGTTCTCTTGCTTTTGGCGATAAATCTCACCTGCAACAAAATGGGCCTCATGATGTTCATCCTCACCCATAAAACTGTTAATTAAACAGCCCTTTGAATTATCTGTCCAAAGGTTTTTAGGTTTTCTGCCAAAATTATGACTGATAACTCCATTGGCGGCCTCCAGAATTATTTGAGTTGAACGATAATTTTGTTCCAGTTTAATTACTTTTGCCTCGGGATAATCCTCCTCAAAGGCCAGGATATTTTGAATATCCGCCCCTCTCCAACCGTAGATAGATTGATCCGGATCACCTACAACACAAAGATTTCTATGCTTTTGAGCCAGCAATTGTATCAACATATATTGGGCTGTATTTGTATCCTGATATTCGTCCACTAAAATATACTTAAATTTTTCTTGATAATACCTTAGGGTTTGAGGAAATTGACGAAAAAGATTAACGGTGATCATTAAAATGTCGTCAAAATCCAGGGCATTCAGTTGCCTGAGCTTTTCTTGATAATATCTATAAACCTCTGCAACCTTGTGTTCAAAAAAATTATCTGCCATTTGAGAAAGTTTTTCCGGTTCCCATAATCTGTTCTTTGCATTGCTAATACCATTTAAAATGCTTCTGGGCGGAAATTTTTTATCATCAAGGTTTAAATCCTTTAAACAATTTTTAACAAGGGTCAGTTGATCCGCCCCATCATAAATAACAAAGTTATTTCGATACCCCATCGGTGCAATCTCTCTTCTTAAAATACGCACACACGCGGCATGGAAAGTGCTGACCCAAAGTCGATCCACCTGATTACCTACCAAATCAGCCAACCTTTCCTTCATTTCCTTCGCTGCCTTATTTGTAAAGGTAATTGCCAGTATTTGACCGGGTTCAATTCCCTTATTTTTAATTAAGTAAGCTATTCTGTATGTCAGAACCCTTGTTTTGCCGCTGCCTGCCCCCGCTAACACCAACAAAGGTCCTTCTGTTATTTTTACTGCTTCTTGCTGACTTAAATTAAGCGTCTCAAGTATTTCCAAGGTTTTGCCCCCCTATTTTTTTGCTAGGCCTATTTTATCACAAAAAAGACCCCCTGGGGTCTTTTTTTAAGTAGAAAGTAAAAAGCAGGAAATAAATTTTATGAATCACTGCCTGGTGGTTCTTCCGCCGCTCGGGCTTCTTTGATTTTACGCTCAAACTCATCTATTTTGGGTTGCATATAATCCCTCACCAATCTAGAATTAGTGAGCTTTCTGTCAATTGTACTCTTGACTATCTCGGTTTCAGGGTAATCCAAAGGCAAACCTAAAGCATTGTAAAAGTCCTCCTTGTCCAATTCGTAAGCCTCAATAATTTGCCCCAAAGAAAACTTGCCCGTGGGTGCGGGTAAACCCTTCCCTCTAATATCTCCACTTTGTATTTCTTCGATAGTTGCATGAATTCTAGCATCATCTCTTCCTAAAATATCTTCAGTTATTTTTACCAGAAAAACCGTTATTAACAAAGTTATTAAAATAAAGAAACCATATAAATATCTAAAGCCGCCTGAAGATTTATTCATGATTTAAGCCTCCAATGTTTCATCAGTAGTTTTTTTTGTAGAGGTGTAAATACCTCTGGGGAAATAGGCTAAATCAAGGGTATTATCTACAGGACAAACATCTAAACACCTAAAACAGTGATTACAATCAATGCTTTCTACTCTGGGAACCTTGGCAATCTCCAACTGCATGGGGCAATTCTTATTACACAAATTACAATTTATACAAGTTTTTTCATTCCTTACAATTCTTAAGGGACTTAATTTCCCTACCAAATTAATAGTTGCACCCATCACACAAAAATATTTGCAAAAGGGCCTGTCCATAAATAAAGATAATACAGCCGTTAATATTAAAATTATCAGGCCTATAGACAGCTCAAAAGCTAATATTTTCATTAGTGCAACTATTAAATCAAAATCACGGATCACTAAATCCGCTTTAATCCAAGTTGCCGCAATAATAATTACCAAAAATAAATATTTAAATTTTCTTGCCCAAAGATCCGTTTTTGTAAGACGCTTTTTGTTTTCTTTTATCCAGATCTGATATTTTTTATTGATGTTCTTTAAAAAGCTAAAAGCCCCAATCTTTTTTCCGGCTGCTCTCAATAAATCTTGTGCTGTTCCAATAGGGCAAATCCAGCCGCAGAACCCTCCCCTAAAAGCAAGGGTAATGGCCATAATCACTACAAATAATCCTAAATTCAAAGGGTTAATATGCTTTAAATATGTACCTGTTGTTAAATATGAAAATAGAGTTTCAAGACCACCAAAGGGACAAAATTCTTCAACATTTCCTTCCAAAAAAACAATATGCCTGAGATAAACCGCTGACATCGCTAAGAAAACCAAACCCTGGGTAACCTTGCGAAAAGTGCCGGCCTTTTGATACCATTTCTTTTTAATTTTTGCCAAGCCAAGGACCTTCTTTCATCAACAAGCCAAATGTAATACATTATTTTTCAACTAATGCATTTGTGATATTAAAAATAATTTTAAATTAATTATAACACATCATTCCAAAATATTAGAAAAAATTTTTAATAATTCAAGTTTTAATTCATTATTTTTGCTGTCTTTTGATTGCCAATTGAATTAATTCATCTAATAGATCTTGATACTTCAAGCCTGTGACTTCCCATAGCTTTGGATACATACTGATTTTTGTAAAACCGGGAATGGTATTGATTTCATTAACTAAAATCTGACCATTTTTCTTAAGGAAAAAATCCACTCGACCCATACCTGCACAATCAATAGCTTTAAAAACCGCAACCGCTAAACCCTGCAATTCTGAAATTTTTTCCTCAGCTAATTCCGCCGGTATTACTAATTTAGTTTCCTGTGCTAAATATTTAGCTTCGTAATCATAAAACTCATTGCAGGGAATTATTTCACCCGGCAAGGATACTTTTGGTTGATCATTTCCTAAAACACTGACCTCGATTTCCCTGCCAACTATATTTTCTTCTATTATTACCTTGCGATCATATTCAATTGCCAAATCAACTGCCTGTATTAGCTCTTTTTGATTATTGGCTTTAGAAATTCCCACACTGGAACCAAGATTAGCAGGTTTAATAAAACAGGGATAATTAATTTGCTCTTCAACTAAACTAATAATTTGTT
>CAZCQT010000097.1:0-6581 GCA_964500905.1 uncultured Moorellales bacterium | reverse complement strand
ATTAAAAGTCAGGTGCTCTGCCGACTGAGCTAATGGCTCATGCCTCACGTTTTTATATGCTACATGAAAAGTCAGTTGCTGTCAACCACTTTTTTTGTTTAATAGCATAACCGGCCCGGAACTAACCAAGGAGATTTTTTTCCACATAAACCAAGTGATCCAGCATAGCTTTTTTCGCACCTTTATGATCCTGATTTTCAATGGTTTTCATGATTTCCCTGTGCTGAGTCAATAGAATACGGGCATTTGCCGGTTCCGCATACAAACTGGTTCTGGCCGTAATCAGCAATTGCCTCATGGAATCCGAAATTGTGTTCATTAAACGCAGCAAGATGGAATTACCCGCCATTTCCGCAATAGTCATGTGAAAATCCAAATCGGCTAGCTCTCCCAAATCCCCCCGATGCAGATCCCATTCCATGCGGATTAAAATACTACCCAATCTTTCTATTTCTTCCGGCTGAGCCCTTAGGGCGGCCAGTCCGGCGGTTTCAACCTCCATAATTTTTCTGACCTCATAAAGCTCACGAACCTGATCCTTTTCTACCAACAGCAAAAGGGCAAGGGGCTCAATAATACCATCTACACTGGTCAGCCTGATAAAGGTCCCTTCACCTGGCCGAATTTCCAATAGGCCCATAGCTTCAAGAGCACTTAAAGCCTCACGCACAGAGGCCCTGCTCACTTGCAAACGCTCCGCCAGCTCCCTTTCGGATAAAAGCTTATCCCCGGGGCGAAGGTTTCCGGAAGCGAACAACTCCTTAATTTGCTCCACAATTTCCATATAAATTTTTTTGGTTCTAATGGGTTTTAAATCCATAGGTGTTCCGTTTTTTAAACTCATTTGGATAATCTCCTAGTCTCTTATAAGCCTGCCTAGACAGCTAATCTTTTAGAGCGAAATTATTAACCAGGCTTATTTCATTGTAGTTCTTGCTATAAAATCTTCCTTAAATTGATCCTGAATGGCCAGGATATCATTTTGTCCTTTGAAGAAAGCCGCAATTATTTCAGGATCAAAATGCTTACCGGAAGATTTTTTTATATATTCCAACGCATATTCATTGGAATACACCGGCTTATAAATTCTTTTACTGGTTAAGGCATCAAACACATCGGCCAAGGCCACGATGCGACCTGCCAAGGGAATCTGCTCTCCTTTTAAACCATGAGGGTAACCGGAACCATCAAAGCGCTCATGATGAGAAACGGCAATTTGCTCGGCCATCTGCATTAGTTCTGATTTGGAGCCCTCCAGAATCCTGCCCCCTATTACTGTATGTGATTTCATGATCTGCCATTCTTCCGGGCTTAATTCCCCGGGGCGTAAAAGAATGTGATCAGGCACGCCAATCTTACCTACATCATGGAGAGGGCTGGCATGGTAAATATTATTTACCATCTTGGTGGGCAATCCCAATTGTCTGGCAATTTCAGAAGAATAATGACTGATTCTTCTAATGTGTCCCGCTGTATCTTCATCCCTATATTCCGCCGCTATAGAAAGTCGATACATGGTATCCAAGTGGGCTTTAGTTAAAGTAACATTATTTTCCTTCAATTCCGACAGGGCTGTCTCCAATTGACGAGTTTGTTTTTTAACCTGCTGCTCAAGTGCTTGATAATATTCCTTCTTCTTGGCATATTCATAATATTCTTTAACTCTGAGCAGTGATCTAACCCGGGCAGCTAATTCGCTTCGGTCAATTGGCTTGATTAAAAAGTCCTCTGCCCCGGCTTCAATACCTCTTAAGCGGGCTTGCTTATCTGCATAGCCGGTAATCATAACCACCGGAATTAAGCGGATTTCTTCATCCGCCTTAATGGTATAGCAAATTTCCGTGCCATCTTTTTCACCCAAAATTAAATCCAGGATAATCAGATCCGGTTTTAAACTGCGAATCAGCCCAATGGTATCTTGACTTCCATCATCTTCAACTACTTCGTAACCTAAAAAAGCCAAAAAACCATTTAGCATTTTTCTTTCTAATCTACTGTCATCTACTATCAGGATTTTTGCTTCCGGTCGCTCCATCTTAAAAGACCCCCGGTCCATTATAGCAACTATTGCTGCTGATTCTGTAACTGGCTTCCTTTAAACAAGACTTCTACCTTGCCAGATTTATCGTAAATCTGCCCAACTTGTAGAACTTTCGACGCAAGAACGGTTATTTCCTCTTTTTTGACATTTATTTTAAAAAAGAACGAATAGCATTCACCGAGGATTAACTTACGATTCGTATCTGGCCCAAGCTGTTAGACGACCCAGGCCTAACACCTTAACAATCCCTAAAGCAATTGCGGAATCCATTAGGTGATGCAAGGCGGTTCCCACCCCAACTACAACTCCTACATTATATAAATCAAAGCCGAAGGGCACCACCACTAAGGCTTCTGCAATAGCGTGGATAGGCAAAACAATTAACAAGGCTAAATAAAGGGGTTTTCCATTTTTCACAATGGCCGCAGCTACAAAACCTACCACAATGTGGCTTAGAGCCCTAGCCGCTATTACCGGTGTGGTAGTTACCAAAAAACCAAAAGCCGAAGCAGCCCCCACCGTGGCGGCCGCCATGGGACTTACTAAAGCTGCCAAAAATAAGGGCACATGAGAAGCCAAGGTTGCACTAAAGGGACCGACAAGTATTCTTAAATATGGACCAAAAGTTAGGGGTATTAATAGGGAAAGGGCAGTAAAAAGCCCCCCCAATGCCAGTTCTCGTGCTTTCACCCCTATCGCCTCCTATCTTTAAACTTAAAATGAATTATACTTAATAACAGATTAAACTTTTAAAATAATCGTTCCTTATCTCCAAGGCCGATAGAGTATTTCTTTAATAAGTGTACCAAACCTCTGCCCAAAGTAAAGACAACGAGAGCCTCACTGACACCTATACTAAAAACTGTGAGCCAATAGGGCCAACCAAATAAAAGATGCAAATATGCACTAACCAAAAACCCGTTGAAAATCACCGGGGAAAGATAAGCCAAAAAAGAATCCCTTAATTGATAAGTAAAATAGGCGGCAACTAAGGTAACAAGGCTTCCCCCAAAAATATCCACCAAGCCCAGGCCTCCAAAAATATTGGCAATTAAGGCACCAACAAAAACACCGGGAATGGCTTCCACATAAAGCAAGGGCAACAGCGTAAGTGCCTCTGCAAAACGCAATTGAATCACCCCATAAGATAGGGGTTGAAAAGCCAGACATAAAACCACGTAGACTGCCGCGATAATAGCTCCCTTAGCAATCTTTTGCATTTTATTCCTGCCGGACCTTTACCGCAGTACCACTGGCAGTTACCATTAACATACCGTCTCTCACCACTTCATAGTCAATGTCAATGCCTACTATGGCATTTGCTCCCGCCCTATAGGCCAGCTCTTCCATTTCTTTCAAGGCAATCCTTCTGGCCTCTGCCAGCTTGCTTTCATAGGCCCCTGAACGTCCGCCGATTACATCTGTGACACTGGCGAAAAAATCCCTGACAAAATTGGCACCCATAATAGCCTCCCCGGCTACTATATCTAAATACTGCACAATTTTGTACCCTTCCACTGTAGGTGTAGTTGTCAGTAACATATTCTTATACCTCCTCTGACATTTTCCCAGAAGCAAAATCCTCCTCTGAGCAAACAGCGTATCCTTTAATTTTTAGTAAGGCGGCGGTTACCCCTTCCCCCGATTTTTTACGGGACTTAAAACTGCCGTCATAGATCAAGCTGCTGCCGCAAGAGGGGCTTCCCTCTTTTAGAATGGCTCCCTTAGCCCCTACCAATTCAGCAATTTTTAGTGTTTCTTCCGCACCCTTGAGGAAGGCCCGGGTCACATCCTGTCCGCTCTCGGTAATGACCTTGGCCTCGTCCAAAAGCACATTCCGGCCTGAGCTCTGAAGAATTTCCGCAGGCTCCCTGGGGGTAGACAAGCCACCCAATTGTTCAGGGCAAACTAAGACTGCCTTACCCTTTTTAACTAAGCGGGCTACTGATTCATTATAATTATCCCCGGCATTATATTTACATTTAACGCCTGCCAAGCAGGCACTAACCAACAACATAAATATTCACCTACAAAACTATGATGTTTGTTCCTTAACCAGGTCAAGAAAACGCGTATACTCCGCCGCAAAGGCTAATTCCGCTGAACCGGTGGGACCATGTCTGTGCTTGGCCACTATAATTTCAGCCATACCCTGCTGCTCGCTCTCTTTATCATAATAATCAGGGCGATGAATAAATAAAACCACATCCGCGTCTTGCTCCAAGGCACCGGATTCCCTTAAATGACTCAAGGAAGGTTTTTTATCCTGGGTTTGCTCTACAGCTCTGCTTAACTGGGATAAAGCCAATACCGGTATTTCCAGTTCCCTGGCAAGAGATTTTAGAGAACGGGATATTTCCGAAATTTCTTGTTGCCTGTTTTCTGAGCGGCGACTTCCCTGCATTAATTGCAAGTAATCAACGATTAGAAGACCCAGCCCTCTTTCGGTTTTTAAACGTCTGCTTTTTGCCCTAATCTCCATTGCAGTAATTCCAGGGGTATCATCTATGTAGAGAGGAGCCCCTGATATTTTTGCTGCGGCTGAGGTCACCTTTTGCCAGTCCTCAGCGGTTAAATAACCGGAGCGTAATTTGCTTTGATCCACTAGAGCCTCGGCAGCCAATAATCTTTGAGTAAGCTGATCCTTAGACATTTCCAGACTAAAAATAGCTACCGGAATGTTGGATTTCATAGCAGCCCTTTGGGCAATATTTAAACAAAAAGCTGTTTTACCCATACCCGGCCGGGCGGCACAAATAATTAAATCGCTATCATGCAGACCGGAAAGATATCTATCTAAGCTGACAAAAGTGGGAACACCGGTAACATCTCCTTTATGCTTGGCTAGCTTATCCAATTGGGCAATCACATCTAAGATAATGGGCTTTATGTGAACAAAGCCCTCTTGACGCTGCTCTCCGGAAACTTGCATAATCAGCTTTTCCGCCTCATCCAAGATAGCTACCACTTCTTCATTGGCTTCGTAGCTTTTTTGCACAATAGTGGTACAGGCGGTAATCAGTTTACGCAACAAGGATTTTTCCGAGACAATGTTAGCATAATATTCCATATTGGCTGCAGTGGGAACCACATTAGCCAAAACTGTTAAATAAGAAGCACCACCGGCCCGTTCTAAAAGATCCCTTTGCTTCAACTCCTCCGCTAGGGTTACCAAATCAATGGGTTCGCCCTTTCCATAAAGACTCAGCATAGCCTCATAAATATAGCGATGCCCGTCGCGGTAAAAATCATTTCCTGTCAAAAAACCGGAGGCCTGATCTACCGCATCCTTTGATAAAAGCATGGAACCCAAAACCGATTGCTCCGCCTCCGAATTCTGGGGCGGCATTCGATCATAAATGGCACTCATTTATTTTTCCCCCTTAATACTGCAGAAAAATCCAGCTTAAATATATTTACACAAAAATAATTTCCGCCAGAGCATCTTGAATTTGCTCCACCCCAACAACTTCAATCCCTTGCAAGGTTAAAGGAACATCCTTGAGATTTTCTTTAGGAATCAGCACCTTGCTGATTCCCGCCTGCTTAGCACCATAAATTTTTTCTACGATGCCCCCCACAGGCTTTAATTTGCCTTGAAGGGAGATTTCTCCCGTTATTGCTACATCTTGCTTAATCCTTTGCCCCGAAACCGCACTTAAAATAGCAATGGTAATAGCCGTGCCCGCAGAAGGACCATCAATATTGCCCCCTCCAATAACATTTACATGGAGGTCGTAATCCTCCAGCTCCATACCCATCACTTTTTTGACTAAGGCGGCCCCGTTAAAAACGGAATCCTTGGCCATACTGCCTGCGGTATCATTAAAGCGAATTTTTCCCTTACCCTTCTGCCGGGCAGGCAGGGCCATCGCCTCTATTTCAATCAGGCTGCCGACAAAGCCATAAACGCCCAAACCAAAAACCCGGCCTACCTCAGTGCTTTGGGAAGCCTTTTGGTTGACATAGGGAGAAAGCCGGGCATTTTGTACCACCTGGTAAATATGTTCCTTAGTAATTCTGATTTTAGCTTCTTCTCTGCCGGCCAGCCCCTCATAAAGGGCTAAGCCATAGGCATCGGCTAAAATATTATTGGCCTTTCTGCCTTCTATGATATAATCGCTGATTAAGGCGGGTACATCCTTATCCAATTTTACCTTGAGTTTTTTCCCCGCATTGATTACAATGGACTGAATATCCCCCGGAGTTAAGGGTTCAAAATAAATTTCCGCCGAGCGGGAACGAAGAGCGGGGCTAATGGTGTTGGGATCCCTGGTGGTAGCACCAATTAAAACAAAATCTGCAGGTAACCCATCACTGAACATTTTTCTGATGTAACCCGGAATTTGCTCATCCTCCGCATCATAATAGGAGGATTCAAATTGGACTCTTTTATCCTCCAGCACCTTCAGTAATTTATTCAGCAATTGGGGATCCATTTCTCCTATTTCATCTATGAACAAGATACCCCCGTGGGCTTGGGAAACCAAGCCCGGTTTAGGCTCGGGGATACCTATATCTGCCAGATCCTTACGAGCCC
>CAZCQT010000096.1:0-6588 GCA_964500905.1 uncultured Moorellales bacterium | reverse complement strand
AGCTGACTGAATATGAAGAACATTATGTGAGAGGGCTGATTGAAAGAGTAACGGTTTTCTATGACCATTTCATTGTGGAATTTAAGTCTGGAATTGAAATCCAAATTAATGAGTAATTCATACAATACTACGTCCGCCGCTCTTTTCACAAGAGTTGCGGGCGTTTTATTTATAGCCACTCGTTATTATAGTGACAGCTATCACAGACGGTAAATTCCAAGGTTACATAAGTGGCGTTTCTCAGCCATACAAATGTATTAACAAAGCATAAACATGGCTGTATAATTATATTTGTAATATAATCCCATTGAGGTGAAAATACATGGACATTAAAATTGATAGCCTTGTACCGTTTGATACATTGTGTACTGATCTGGAGCAAGTATTTTCTGTTGTTGAGAAAAATGGCAAAGTTGTTCTTCTTAAGGATAACAAGCCAGTTTACATTGTATTGAGATATGATATACAGACAATTGAAGTTGATACAGTACCCGATAAACACATTAACTATACTCTTCAAGAGGCTATGAAGATCGTGCTTTCTGAGGCAGATAATAAGACGATGCATGCTTCAAAACTCGCAGATGAAATATATGAACGTAGGTTGTACTTACAAAAAAAATGGGAAGAAGGCACGCAGAGGGGCAACCCAGCGGTCCCGGGCCCGGCAAGGGGATAAATACCCAGCAGGTCACCGGTGGTGAAAAAGAATCCTGGAATATAGACGGACATACTACCTTTGAGGATCTACTGAATATGGGCTTGACGGAAAAAGAGATCGCTGATGTATTAGGCGATGAAATGCCTGAACCGCAGTTGACCGTTAAATCATACTGTGAAGATCAGGGATTGATATTTGGACAGGTTAGAAAAAGTCTGGATGCCTTGTGTATGGCTGCGGATTAATTGATTTAAAAACCAGTGGAGTTAAGCAGATGAATATGGTTGACATAATATTATTGTCTGCAATTAACTAATGTTTTTATATACCTTAATGGTTAAACAAAGCAAACTCTGTATCGTCAGGCAAATAATGGCAGTAGCAATAGAAAATCATCGATTTATAGGTTGATTGTGGAATTCCAGTCGGGTGTTGAGATCTATATAGAGTTTTAGATAATAGAATAGCCGCAGCTTGAGGGGGGGGAACTTTTTGAGCTACGGCCGTAATTATTTATTTACGAGTTTTTTTATAGAAGAACGAATAAAATAGTAAGAAATTTATATTCTACGATTATATATTTTCCGGAAAAAAATTCTACATCTCCGATACAAGCAAAAGCAACTGGTGATGAGTTTAGGTTATCTAGAAGCTGCTTTGAGTTTTCCTTTGCAATGCTAATCAGCAAACCTCCTGAGGTCTGGGGATCGAATAGAATATCTTGGTAGAAAGTTGGAACATTTTCGCTAATTAAAGCTCGCTGGGAAAAAAAATCCCTGTTTTTATAGGCGCCTGCAGGGATCAAACCCATATTAGCATACTCTTTTGCCTCGGAGATATATGGAATATCGGTACTTCTGATGCGAAATGTAACTTGGCTTCCCTCGGCCATTTCTATCGCATGGCCCAACAGACCGAAACCGGTAATATCTGTAATGCTGTGTACTCCACTTATATTCTGTGTTGCTTCTTTTCCAATGCGATTTAGGGTAGACATGGAAAGTACAGCTTTACGGATAGCTGATTCACTAGCCATTTCTGCCTTTATTGCGGTATTTATAATTCCTACACCTAAAGGCTTTGTCAGAATTAAAACATCTCCAGGCTTTGCATGAGCATTTGTCATGATTTTCAAAGGATTAACAAATCCTGCAACTGAAAGCCCATATTTAGGTTCATCATCTGATACACTGTGTCCTCCAGCCAGAACTGCACCAGCCTCTATGACTTTGTCCTGACCGCCACGCAGGATCTCCGACAAAATCGAAGGGTCTAAACAGTCAGGAAAACAAACGATATTTAGCGCTAGTATGGGGTCTCCTCCCATAGCATAAACATCACTAAGGGCGTTAGCAGCTGCAATCTGCCCAAATATATAAGGATCATCCACAACAGGAGTAAAAAAATCAACTGTCTGGATCAATGCAATATTGTCATTGATTTTATAAACTGCTGCATCGTCGGATGTCTCAATGCCCACGAGCAGATCCGGATGATGAGGTTTTTGTAAATGACACAAGACCTGTGCCAAAATCTCTGGTGAGATTTTGGCCGCTCATCCAGAAGTTTTTGTCATTTGTGTTAATTTCAATTCCATGCTAACCTCCCATGCATTTATTTTTTCTCTTGATCAGTCCCCTATTACTTCATGAAGAGCACGAGGGATTTGTTTAATAATATCATAGATCTGTGTTGCCGGAGTTGGCATAGCGTAGGAACCGGCTAAACGATTAACCAGAGAGGCTTTAGCTGATGCTGTCTTTATCTCCATACCTGATTCAACTAAGGCAGAGACAATTCCTGTTAAGGTATCGCCGGTACCTCCTATTGGTTCAAGGGCTTCTTCAATAGGGTTGTCTATCACTGAGATGATACCATCTTTATCGGCCACGTAGTCTTTTATGCCCTTAACAAGGAGATAAGAGGCAGCATTATTGTGTTGATATGCCCTTTTTATAAGGTCTGGAACCAGGTTATCTTCATGCAATATAAATCCTCTGGTATAAAAGGGATGAGGAGCTTTTTCGTCAGCTAAATACGCAAGTTCACCAGCGTCCGGTGTGAATAAATCAAAAAATGACGCATCTCCTCCCATTTTGGCAACATACATAAAACCTGCATCAGCTATTAAAATTGGCTTGTTAGGCATTTTTGCGATTGCTGCCATCACTTTCTTAAATAAACCAACGTCAGGTTGAAAATAGTGAAACGCCAATGTTTTGAAAGATGTATCGATAATATTGGTTTCCAGGTATTTATAAAGACTCTTGCATCCTTTCCCATTGCCAATATCTCCAACTAAATAGCAGAATGGATCAGGTTTATTCATGTATTTTAGGGTTTCCACTGCTGCTGCTATCATCGCTGGTGTACCACGGTTCACATTAACACGTTTGTTTCCAATAATAATATGGTCTTCTTCCAAGAAAACTGTACCAGAAATAAGCGGAAAATTCTCTTCTGGGATTGTTCCAACGATACCTAGCATATTTCCACCATCCGATCATAAGCGAGTTGAAGAGCATAGGCACAGAGAGTGTGGCCTATATCCTTGGGCTGCGGAGCTTCGTTAAAATGCTTATTTACCATCTGCTCTGCTAAATAAGGGACATCGGGGCAACCACCTCCCGATACATTAACAATCAAATTTGTATCCCTATCAACGGTTATTTTCATGTTAGCAGCTCTTACCATAAGATATTTACCATATTCCTTTTCATGAAAAAGGCTAACAGGTTCTAACAAAGTACTGTTGACGGGGACAACCTGCATCGGTTTTATATTAACCTCAGAAAGCACTCTTATGATAGACAATTCTTCTATGAGTGGAAATTCTATAACTAGGTCGCAACCACTCCGTATATTTGGAGGTGGACCCATCACCTTTATCTCCCAACCTTTAGCTTTTAATACGTTTTCCGCTCTGATGACTTCGGTAGTGTTCTCAAAAACAAGTATACCTCGAACCTGATTTTTTGAATCAGGTTCGAGGGTCTTTTTACCAAAACCCTTAAACATTTTATTTTTCCTTCCTTAAGGTAATTTTGTACCCATCGTTTTCTGGTTTAATATCTGCTACCTCCCAACCTTGAGCTCTAGCGGCACGGCTTACATTTTCCTTTGATGTGTCCGTATCAACCAGAATAATTAACTCACCATCGGTTGTTTTTTTTATTGCATTTAAGGTTAATATAACAGGCTGAGGACATGAAAGTCCTTTAGCATCAACAATGTTACTCATATCTAAATCCCTCCTAAATATTTTCTTTCATTGTAAATCCAATCAGAAGACAGGATATTAAACCGATAAAGAGTGCAATTATGCCCGCTGTTGTGGCTCCAGCACCAGAACTGGCTAATCCAAAATTATGGGCAAAAGCAGCACCAACGATCATTCCTATTACAAATACTGAGGCATCTCCATCCCCTTCTCCTGATAAGAAGAGCTGACGACCGGGGCAACCACCGGCAAGGGTAAATGCCAATCCTGCAAGGACCATACCGGCAAAGTTCCAGATATGCATGGTGTGCGCTACAGGCTGATCTGCAAATCCGGGGTTGAACTGATTGAGCACCAAATTCATGACAAAGGCGGCAACCGTCAAGCTTACTAACCCCACGAAAAGGTGGGTCTGCTTGAATAGAATCAGGTCACGTATGGCTCCCATTGTACAAAAGCGGCTCCTTTGTGCTAAAATGCCTATTATAAGACCTATAACAAGAGAGATAATTAAAGGTGCATGCATAGATCCTGGCCCTTCCACACTGTAGAAGATAATGTCACTTTTACTTTCCCCTGTGATCATTGGATTAAAGAGCATTATGATTAGAAAAACTAACATGACTATTGGGAAAATCCAACCTGCTGATGTGTAAGTTTTGTGGCTTGATCCTAAATTATACCCGGATTTAAGAAACATTGTTCCAATCCAGATGCCCGTAGCAAGACCGATCAACCCCAAAATAGCATTGAAGTCGCCACCGGCCAGGCGAAGCACTGCCCGCCATGGGCAGCCAAGGAAGATAAGGGCTCCAATCATCGCAAAGAAACCAAGGATGAATCTAACAACAGGTGCAGACCCAAGCCGTGGCCTAAACTCTTTAAAGATATATGCCGAAACGAAAGACCCCAAAACAAAACCTATGATCTCTGGGCGCATATATTGCACCACAGGAGCTCGATGCAAACCAAGTGCTCCTGTAATATCACGCACAAAGCAGGCTACGCAAATACCCATATTTGCTGGATTCCCCCAAAATTGCAACAATGAAGCTAAAATACCAATTGCAATACCGACTCCGATTATCCCCCGTTTAGTTGCTAAAAAATTCTTCATTTCTTGCGAACACCACCTATTCCAAATTTTAATATGTAGTATACTATATAAACACATTTAAATTGTACTGCTGTGCCATTTTAAATGGAAATAGAAAAATTTTATACGTAAGACTATTTGTATTAAAATAGCGAATAGTACTTTTGTTAAAGGCTTGTTTTTTATATCAAAAGGCCTGTAAAATATTTATAAAATTATGAGGAGGTAAATCAATTGATAACAAAAGACATGAATCCGCTAGAAATAGTTCAAAAATATCCAGGAACAGAGCATATTTTTCGCGAATATGATGCTGTTTTAGGTAAATGTTTGCTCTGCAACTATTTATTTGATTCAATTGAAGATATTGCTACCAAGCATAATATAAATGTAGAGGACATACTTGAGAGGATAAATAGTACTATTGGCACGTATTATTAACATATTGTCTCAAAAATTTGAAGCTAAGGGAGATAAAAATGGAATTCAAACAGGTGGAGTGCTTTATTGCGGTCGCTCGAAAAAAGAGTTTTTCCAAAGCAGCAGATATGTTATTTATGTCTCAGCCGGCCGTCACAAGTAACATCCAAAAGCTGGAGAAAGAACTTGGGATTACATTGATCGATAGAAAAAGCAAGAATATTATTTTAACGGAAGCAGGAAAAATCTATTACCGCTATGCGGTGGAGATAACTAATATTTGTGTCCAAGCTCAATACTCTCTTAGTGAATATAAAGAGAGTATTGAAGGGATGCTGGAAATATGTGCTAGCACAATACCAGAGCAATGTCTTCTTCCATACATTGTGAAGGCCTTTAAGGAAGCTTATCCGCTAGTTCTTTTTTCTATTCGTCATAAAGACTCCAAGGAAGTGGTAGAGGAAATTCTTTCTGGCAGGATCAATTTTGGATTCATTGGTGCAAAGTATTCTTCTAAAAACCTTGAATACATCGATTTTTATGATGACAGACTAGTACTTATCACTTCTCCTGAAAAAATTTTTACTACAGAATTTGTTAGTATTCAGAGTTTGATGGGAGAAGATATTGTAATGAGGGAAGAAGGTTCCGGCACAAGGCTTCTTATTGAAAGCGCTTTGAAAAAAAAGAAATTGGATATGAGCATTTTTCGCTCCCAGACAATTAATGATAGTTTGGAAGCGATTAAAAAATTGGTGGAACTAAATGTTGGAATTAGTTTTGTATCCGATGTTGCTGTAAGGAATGAAGTTGCCTCAGGGCAACTGAAGAAATACGAAATCAATGATTTAGATCTTAACAGACACTTCAGCCTAGTCTATTGTAATAACAGATGTCTTTCTACTATTGAAGAAAAATTCAAGGACTTTGTTGCCTCGTGGAAATGGAAAGATATAGATGTTTAAGTAGCCAAAATTACATAGGAAGATTTTTAGTGCGGGTAAATGCTCTGTTAAAAAATATTAAAGAATACCCCAATGAGCATACGCTGGGAGGTTGGAAGGTGCTATTGTAATCCAAATAAACCCAAATGTAGTGATTTCCCTTTTGGCTGTTTTTATGAGCGAAATATTGTTAGCAAGGATGATGTTTAACAGCCAATTAAATGGCTTTCCCTTGCCTTGGATGGGA
>CAZCQT010000095.1:0-6593 GCA_964500905.1 uncultured Moorellales bacterium | reverse complement strand
CGAAAGCTGGAGATTTATAAGCAGCCTTTGATGGGCATTAATCCATCACCTCAAATCTATATCTCTTACTCCAACCGGTTTTTAAGCAATCGGGATGATCATCAAACAGAGCTCCTTAAGCAAGTTAAAATAGGAGGTTATCAAGGGGAAGTCCGTCAATGGTCCCGCAAAAAACTGGCCAGGCTTGCTAATGATAAAAATTATTACGCCAGTATTGATCTTATCGCAAATAAGGCGGTCTACACCTTTTTTATAAAATCCGATCTGCCCTTTGCTGATGCAAATGAATACCTGGATTTGATTAAAGACTTTAAGGTTTTCGAACCATCAGCCAAGGCTACCGGCTTTAAGATCAAGCAAACCGCTAATGCCTTTTGGAACGAAGAAACCCAAGCCTTTTATAAAAAATATTTTCTCGCCGAGGGGGATCTAGTTTGGGGCATTTTTGAGCCTACCGCCCCTTATAGCTTTGAAGCCCTTAATAAATTAGAAGCCAGACTGGATTATGATTTTGAATTTTTACTCGTTTATAAGAGTGTACAAAAAACATACCCTACGGGCTATGTTAAAAACACCCTCCAGGAGGCCTATGATCAGGGAAAAATTGTGGAACTGACTCTACAGACTGTTGCCCAGGAACAGGGGGAGGGGAATATGGTTTATGATATTTTGGACGGAGCATATGATGAGTTTTTAACATCCTTTGCCAAGGAGACCGCGGAGTTTGGCCACCCTGTTTTATTTAGATTTGGCAATGAAATGAATGGTGATTGGTGCGTCTACTCTGCCTACCACACGGCCAAAGATACTGATATTTTTATTGAACTGTACAAATATATCCATAGTGTTTTTAAATCAGAACAAGCCAATAATGTTATCTGGGTTTGGAATCCCAATGAGAAATCCTATCCTGATTATAAATGGAACAATGAGCTGATGTATTACCCCGGGGATGAATATGTAGATTTGGTGGGCATTACAGGCTACAATAATGGAACCTATTATCAAGCTGTTGGGGAAACATGGCGAAGCTTTACAGAAATTTATGATCCCCTTTACCAAAGAATGACCGCCATCTCCGAAAAACCTTTAATAATTACCGAGTTCTCTTCCAGCAGTGTAGGGGGAAACAAAGAAGAGTGGACAAGAAACATGTTTGCCAATTTGTACAAATACCCAAGAATTAAATTAGCCATCTGGTGGAATGGCTGTGATTGGGACCAAGACGGCAACATCGCCAGACCCTATTTTATTGATGAATCAGAAGAATTGCTGCAAATTTTCAATGAGAATTTTAAAAAATAAAGAAGACAGGGGATATACCTCCTGTCTTCTTCGGATTTTAGTTTTAATTTACAGGCACAAGAGTAATTAACTCATCTGCATTTTCAAATACAAAATCATTTCTTGAGTTCCAATATTTAACCCAATCCGCTCTTTCTTCATCAGTAGCTGTTCCATCAACTAACTTACCTGACATAGCTTGTCTCTCGGGAGTTGGCTGAGGCAGAACTGCCATAACATTGAATTTAATACCAACCTTTTTACCGGTATCAATTCTTTCGAAGACCCAAACCAAATTTGGTGGTGGGTTGCCACTTTGTTCCTCAGGAGATATCAGGGTATTTCTTCTGTGAAAGGGCTGACCAAACTCAGTACCCGGGAAACCGCTTGGTGCGTCTGCTCCTGTCAAAAAACAGAAGATATCCCCAAATACCCCAATAAGCCATTCATCAGCCGGGCCCGGAGCCGTAATTTTAATATTACCGCGAACAGGCACTTCACCGGGATATAACTCATCAAAAACCTTTGAGACCATAATCCAAGAAGATGCAGTTGCCCCGCAGGAATGACCTGCCAGCTTAACCACTTCATCATAATAATAGGGAATCGGCTGATCTGTTTGTCCTAAAAGTTCTATAAAAGGATCCCTAATCAACATTGGAGCCAAGGAGCCAATATTATCTTGTGTCCAGGCAAAATCACCCATATCCTTGCCTCCCGCTGCCGGTGGTGTTGGTGCTTCCGCCCCGCCCGCCGGTGGTGTCTGCGAAGCCGGTGGATCTGCAGGGGCAGCATTCCCTCCGCATCCTGCTAACATAAGTGCAAAACCAAGCAATAAAATAAACGCTAGTGGTAATACTCTCTTTCTCAAATTTGACCCTCCTTTTATTCTTCCTAACCCATAGATACAAACTTGCTGGTCTTTTCGCCCCCTTTTTTATATATTACGGCACTATTTAATTACATTTTAGCAAACAAGATTCTTAAAAAACATAACTTAAGGCAAGTCCTAGAAAATTTTTGCTTCTGTTTGCCTTTAGTTCCCTTTTACAGGGACCTCTTGCGAAAAGAAAATTATTGCATTACAATACTAGCTAGTGAGGCATCAGCAAGGCCTGTCCAAAGCCTCATCAAAAGGAGGTCAACATGAAAAGGGGAATGTTTTTCTTACTGGTCATCTCAGCAATAATTCTTAGCCTGACTGTTGGCATCCCGATTAGAGGCCTAAAAACTGAATCAATTATTGAGCAAAGAACATTGCAGCCCTTTCCCAAGCTTTCATTGGCTGCCTTTGCCAGCAGTGATTATCAAACTGATCTGGAACAGGCTCTGTCGGATCAGCTCCTCTTCGAGCAAACCTTTAAAGCAATTTACAACAAAATAAAAAATAAAAATACCAGCATTGCAGTCACAGGACTCAAAAGACTCGATGCAGATTATAATAAGGATAAAATTAAACCCGAGCCCCCCGACAGCGAAACAGAAACCGTGGTCGGTTTTCCCGCCACAGTAACCCCACGGGGCAGCCAGTTAATGGAACTGGACGATTCCCATCACCTGGTTTTCCATCATTTTACCCTGGCCGAAGCTAGTGGATTATTGCAAAACAAGGTAGAAAATATTAACCATCTGGCCGATAAATATCCGGAGATTAACTTTGCCTGCTTCTATATTGAAACTGATGTAGATGTAGATTTTATCAACAAGGAAAACAAGCACGAGTTGGCGGACAGCTTTGAAAGCCTTCTAGATCAGCAGATCAAGTTTGATAAACTGGCTATCAACAACCTAAGTGATTTTCAAAACAGATTTTACAAAACAGACCATCACTGGAACCACCTTGGACAATACGAAGGATACAAGCAAATTATCGCCCTGCTGAAAGGCGAGAGCGAACCTTTATACCCTGTGGAAAATCTCATTTTCGAGGATATTAGGTTTAATGGTTATAAATCAAGGCTGTTGGATGATTACACTATTTATGACTCCTTTGGTATTTTTAATGAAACTGTACCGGAGCATAAAACCTATATTAACAATAAGCCCGGCGGCTATGGGGAAAAGCAAAGATATCTGAAGGGGGATTATTCCTACCAACAGGGACACAACCATTACGGTGCCAATGGTGCCGACTATGGCCTGGTGGAATTTAGATTTAATCAACCGGAGAAGGGCAATCTTTTGGTGTTTTCCGAATCCTTCTCCAACCCAATTAACAGGATTTTGGCTGCTCACTACGACAATGCATATATTATAGACCTGAGACACTACGAAGCACATTGCGGAGAGCCCTTTAACTTTGAACGCTTCATCCAAGACAAAGACATTGATGATGTTTTGCTATTAGGTTACGCAAAATTCTTTGCCAACGACACATTTTTAATTAACGATTAGGGGTAATAGCAGATGGTATTCTCTAGCTTAACATTTGTATTTTTATTTTTACCGATTGTACTGGCACTTTATTTCGCAATGCCGGGCAGGCATATGAAAAACCTACTTTTAATGCTGGCCTCTTTATTGTTCTATGCCTGGGGAGAGCCGGTCTATATCGTACTGATGCTTCTTTCAATTTTAAGCGGTTATATTTTTGCCCGCTTAATCGAAGTTGAAAAGCTAAACAACAATCAAAGCAAGGCCACTGCTTACTTTGTCTGTTCCACCATAATAGCCTTGGGATTCCTAGGCTTCTTTAAATATTCGGGGTTTCTTGTGGATAATATCAACCAGCTTTTTGGACTTAATATAGCCTATCGGAAATTACCCCTGCCAATTGGAATCAGTTTTTATACATTTCAAATACTATCCTATGTAATTGATGTTTATCGGAGCAATATCAAGGCCCAAAAAAACCTGGTTACTTTAGCCACCTATATAGCCATGTTTCCCCAGTTAATTGCGGGGCCAATAGTCCGTTATGTTACTATTGAAGAGGAGCTGCAAAACAGAAAGGAATCCCTCCCTGAATTTATTGAAGGGCTAAAGCGATTTGTCATAGGTCTGGGTAAAAAGGTGCTATTGGCAAATCAAATGGGAATACTAGCAGATGCAGTTTTTAACAATCCCGGCGGGGAACCAGGTACCTTGCTGATTTGGTTGGGAGCCATCGGCTATACCTTCCAAATTTACTTCGACTTTTCAGGATATAGTGATATGGCAATCGGCATGGGGAGAATGTTTGGGTTCCACTACCTGGAGAACTTCAACTACCCCTATATTTCTAAAAGTATTACTGAATTTTGGCGGAGGTGGCATATCTCCCTGGGGACCTGGTTCAGAGATTACCTGTATATCCCCTTGGGAGGCAACAGAAAATGGGCACTTAGAAATATTATTATAGTTTGGTTTCTAACCGGGCTATGGCACGGAGCCAGTTGGAATTTTATCCTGTGGGGATTATACTATGGCTTGCTGTTGATTATAGAAAAGTATGTAGTGCGAGCCTATCGGTTAAAGATACCGACTATTATTCAGCATTTTTATACCTTGTTTTTTGTTGTGGTCGGCTGGGTTTTATTCAGAGTGGAAAACCTGGGAGAGCTGCTTTTCTTTTTAGGGAGAATGTTTACTTATCATCAAACTACTATTAACTCCCTGCTATTTTCCTATCAAGAAATGCTTCAATCCCTAGTGTTTTTGATTATAGCCTTGATTGCTTCCCTGCCGCTTTTTAAAAACATCGTAGAAAGAATCGAGCTGGGAAAATACAACCTGCTTAAATATGCCTACGATTCTTATGTTATAGCAATTTTTGTAATCTCCTTAATCTTCCTAATGGGAGAAAAATTCAACCCCTTCATCTATTTCAGATTTTAAAAGACCAATTAGAACGCCACCTGTCAGAATAGTATTTGACACTTACTAACACTTGTGCTAAACTATGGTACAGGAAAAGATTCAAAGACAAATTAATATCGCGTTGATGTCCACTAGGGGGGCTTTTGAAGCTGAGATAGTAAACTTTCTTACTGACCCTTGAACCTGATCTGGGTAATGCCAGCGAAGGAAAGTGGTTTTTACCAAAACTGTGGTCGTCATTTTTATAGACGACTTTTTTATTTACCTCCTCGGACATCTTATCTTATTATTTAAGGAGGTGAATAAAATGGATTTAATCACCGGTTTGTTCAAAGATCTAGGTAAGATCACGGCTACCAATTGGTATATAATCGCCACAGTTATGATCATATCCATCGTTTTTCTTTTAGCCAAACCGAAAGCCAGGCCCAATATTAAAACTTTAGTTTACGGGGGGCTTTTTGTTACAATTGCTTTTGTTTTATATCATATTAGATTTTTTAGGTGGCCTCAGGGCGGCTCTGTAACCTTAGCCAGCATGCTGCCTATCTTTGTTTATGCTCACATTTTTGGCACCAGAGCGGGAGTCGCTGCAGGAACGGCCTTCGGCTTTTTAAGATTTATACAAGGGGCCTATATCCTCCACCCTTTTCAAGTTATACTGGATTATTTTGTTTCCTTTGCAGCCCTTGGCTTGGCAGGTTTCGCTAAACAAAATCTAAGCGTAGGAATCCTTCTGGGCAGCTTTGGCCGTTTTTTTGGCACATTTTTATCCGGGGTAATCTTTTTTGGCTCCTATGCACCGGAAGGAATGAACCCGGTCATCTACTCCATGGCAGTTAACGGTGCCGTAGTAGGAGTTGACGCCGTAATTTGTTTTATAGTTGCCTTAATACCGCAGGTAAAGAATGTTGTTGCCATAATGAGGCGGGAAGCGGGAGACAGATAAAGCTTTCATAATCGGTGACTGGGTTTAACCCACTGATTAAGCAAACAGTTTGCCTGGGTTGTCCAAAATACCCTTCTGGGTATACCTAGAAATGCTCTGTACCCTATTCTCTCTTTGTATCTCTACAACCAACTAAATACACGCAAATTCAACATTGCTCATAATATGGTATATAACCTATTTATAGAAAAGTATTTAGTTGTGGGGGCAATGGAATTGAAGGATTTATTGAATATATTAACTGCTGACATTTTCCAGTGTATTGTCAACAACAAAAATATTAAAATAAACCAGCTAAATGTTCTTATTAACCTGTTGATAAACACCGGCAAGCAATTTACCCTGACTTTTACGCCACAAGCTCCGACGGAAGTAGCTAACGCCCTTCTGGTTATTGACATTCAGCCTAATATTGCATTATCTATCACTATTAATTTTGATTCTGGAACAATGCTTTTGTAAGGATACCTTTGTAAGACCCTACCGATTCTGTCATTCTGAATGCAGCGCAGCGGAATGAAGAAACTCAGTAGACCAGATGCAACAGCAACCGTCCCCAGTG
>CAZCQT010000094.1:0-6622 GCA_964500905.1 uncultured Moorellales bacterium | reverse complement strand
TCCCGACCCTTGTAATTTTATTATAACCCATTTTGGGCATATGTCAATAACTTTATTTAATTTGTTTTCCTGGCTGTTGAAATTGCTATTTGCATGATCCTGGGTATTTTTTTAAAAGTCGGCATGAAAAACTCCTTTGCCACTAATGCAAATCAGCTTGATTTTAGTTATAATTATTCTAAGACATCGAGATTTTTTTTGAAGGGAGTTTTTAAATGGAGTTTATTGCTTTGATTTTGGCAATCATTTTATTTGTAATAGGATTTATTGGCACGATCATACCCATACTGCCGGGTGTAACCCTGGTTTACGGGGGCATGCTTCTTTATGGTTTTATGACGAGTTTTAGCAATTTAGATGCTAATTTTTTTATTTTGCAAACACTGGCACTGTTATTAGTTGTTGCCACTGATTTCTTTGCCTCAGCCCTTGGCACCAAAAGATTCGGCGGCAGCAAACAATCCGTTTTAGGAGCTGTCTTGGGCACAATACCCGGCTTGATTTTTTTAGGACCAATAGGGGTTATACTGGGACCATTTTTAGGGGCCGTTTTAATGGAGATACTGTCAGGAAAGGAAGCAAGACAGGCCATCAATGTAGGCTTTGGCACCTTAATTGGCTTTATTGGAGGCACCTTGCTCAAGCTGCTGGCTGAGATAATCATGATTATCTACTTTTTTATGCAAATTTGAAGAAATTATCCGGCAAGCAAGGATATATGCAGGGACGGACTGCAGCCGCCCCTGTACTGTCTGTTCATGGTGATATGATTGGCGAGTGATTAATTTTGAACACAGCGAAGCAGAATGAAAAACCTAAAAAGCCTAAACCTCCCGCATCGTTAAAGAGATCCTTTTTCTTTCCAAATCTACGCTGATTACCTTCACTTTAACAATATCCCCCACATTAACTACATCAAGAGGGTTTTTTACAAAGTTATCAGCTAAAGCGGAGATATGAACCAGACCATCCTGGTGAACGCCAATATCAACAAAGGCTCCGAAATCCACCACATTTCTGACTACCCCTGTCAGAACCATCTCCGGCTTTAAATCCGTCAGCTCCATGACTCCTGATTTAAAAACAGGAGGGGGCAAATCCTCACGTGGATCCCTTCCCGGCTTTTCCAGCTCCTTGACTATGTCCCGCAAGGTCGGCAGCCCCACCTTAAATTCTTCGGCAAGCTCCGGTAGATTCTCAGTAACCTGTAAATTCTTTACCTGTTCAAGATCCAAGCCTAACCTTTCCAAAAGCTTGTAGGTCACATTGTAGGATTCAGGATGAACACCGGTATTATCTAAAAGATTTTCCCCCTCCCGTATCCTTAAAAAACCCGCACATTGCTCAAATGCCTTGGGCCCTAGACCGGCTACTTTAAGCAATTCCTGTCTCCCTTGAAAGGGGCCATTAGACTCCCGATGAGCAACAATCTTTTTGGCCAGCCCCTTGCTAACACCTGCTACATGACCCAGGAGAGCCGCGGAAGCCGTGTTTAAATCAATACCCACACTGTTGACGCAATCCTCCACAACACCTTGTAAACTCTCTCCAAGTTGTTTTTGATTCACATCATGCTGATACTGGCCTACACCTATGGCCTTAGGGTCAATCTTCACTAATTCCGCCAAAGGATCCACTAATCGTCTGGCTATGGAAGCAGCACTTCTGATTGTTACATCAAACTGAGGAAACTCTTCTTGGGCAAGTTTAGAAGCTGAATAAACCGAAGCACCGGCCTCGCTTACGATGGTATAAAGCACCTTTCTATCTAAATGGGGCAAAAGTTCCGCTACAAATTGCTCTGTTTCTCTGGACGCGGTGCCGTTGCCTATGGCGATAGCCGTAACCCCATGAGTTGCAATTAATTTTGCAACTATTTTCTTTGCTTCCTCAACCTTATTTTGTGGCGGCACAGGGTAGATAACTCCTGTAGCCAGCACTTTGCCAATGGGATCTATAACCACAAGTTTGCAGCCGGTGCGATAACCGGGATCCATACCTAAAACCGTTTGGCCCTTGCAAGGTGCGGCAAGCAATAACTTTTTCAGGTTTTGGCTAAAAACTTTTATAGCCTGCTCCTCGCCTTTTGCTGTTAGTTCTTTACGAATTTCCCTTTCTAAGCTTGGCTCCAGCAATCGGCTATAGCCATCTGTGATAGCCTCCATCACAAAGGATAGTCCGCTTAATTCTTTTTGAATAAAGAATCTCTGTAGATATTGAATAATCTCACCGCTGGGAAATTCAATTTTTACATCCAAAAATTCTTCTTTTTCTCCCCGATTAATGGCTAAAATCCGGTGTGAAGGGATGGAGCTAATTTTTTCCTGATAGTCATAGTACATTTCATAGGGTGATCTGCCCTCTTCCTTTGTTTTTTTACGGGAGAAAATAATTGCTTTTTCTCGTGCCAGCTTCCGTAAGGTACCACGCACCTGAGGCTCATCGGAAACCATTTCTGCGATAATATCTTGGGCCCCTTTAATGACCTCTTCCGCATCCCCTAGATCCAGTTCGGCATTGATGTATTGAATTGCTTCTACTAAGGGGTTTTTAACAGTTTCATTTAAAAGGAATTCCGCCAAGGGTTCCAAGCCCTTTTCCTTGGCTATGGATGCTCTAGTTCTCCTTTTCGGTCGGTAGGGCCGATAAATATCCTCCAGCTCCACCAATATTTTTGCTTTTGCTATTTTTTGCTCCAACTCTTCAGTCAAAACGCCTTGTTCGGCTAAAATTCGGGTTATCTCCGTCCTTCGCTCCTCCATAGATCGCAAATAGCCAAGCCTTTCCTGTAACAGACGCAATTCCTCATCAGTAATTCCCCCTGTGACTTCCTTGCGGTACCGAGCAATAAAGGGTATTGTATTTCCTTCATCCAGGAGTCTAATTGTTTCCGCTACCTGCGATTCTTTTAATTTTAATTCCTCTGCAATGGTCTGATTGATGTCCAAAAGAATTCTCCTTTGCTTTTTTTCCGGCAATAATGCCTGTAATCTTTTACTTGATTGTTTCTATTCGACAGCCCCTGTAGAAAATCCTAGCTAAACATTTACCTGTTCACAGAAAAAAGAGCTTAAGAAAAATCTTTTTTAAGCCGATATAATATTACAGATAATAATTCCTATTCCAAATTTATAGATAAATAATAATTAAAGGGAGGCAAGACAAATGAAAATTGATAGCTCTGCTATAAATATGACTGCTCAATATCAAAAGGTTGAGCTATATCAAAAAGAAGAACGACTGGAAATGTGGATTGGACAAAAACCTCAACAGGCTGAGGGACGAGAAAAGCTGCCTGCATTCATTAGGGATATGCTGGAGCTCTCTGAGGAGGCAAAACAAAAATTTAAGGATAATGCGATTAAACAAGCCGTCGCCGTTGAGGAGACGGCTGAATCGGAAATTGACGATCCCGAGCTGCAAAAGATCATGATTTTAAAGACCTTGTTGGAAAAGTTAACAGGAAAAAAATTTAATTTCCTTATTCCCAAAAAATTCGATTATAACGAACAACAGCCAGCCCAAGTTAAAACGGCCACTGCTCCCACACATGGCTGGGGTCTGGAATATGATTTAAGAGAATCATATTATCAAAAAGAAAGTATGTCCTTTAACGCAGACGGGGTTGTAAAAACTGCTGATGGCAGAGAAATCAACTTTTCAATAAAGCTAAATATGACCAAGGAATTTGCCTATCAAAATCAAATTAGTTTTAGGGCAGGAGATGCAGTAAAGGTTGATCCCCTTGTGATTCATTTTGATACCTTTAGCCCTTCATTAACGGAGCAAAAGTATGAATTTGACTTAGACGCCGATGGGCAATTGGATACTATTTCCTTTGTGGGTCCCGGCAGCGGTTTTTTAGCAGTGGATTTCAACGGAGATGGAATTATCAACGATGGAACCGAACTCTTTGGGCCGCAAACAGGGAACGGCTTTGCTGAACTGGCTAAATACGATGAAGACGGCAATGGCTGGATTGATGAAAACGACAGTATTTATGAACAACTGGTAATTTGGACAAAGGATGAAAAGGGCAATGACCGGCTTTTTGCTTTAGGCGAAAAGGGAATCGGGGCTATCTATTTAGGCAATGTATCCACACCCTTTGGTTTAACTGGTAACCAAAACCAACTCCAAGGAGAAATAGCCCAAACAGGAGTTTTTCTGCACGAAGATGGCCGAGCAGGTCTTATTCAGCACATTGATTTGGTTGTTTGATATTAGTAGCCCTTACTTTAACACCGACTGTTATAAAATTGATTTTAACAATTCCCCAACACGGCTCGGAGCTTCTTCACTTTTCCATTAGCACGGGTATTATTCCTGCTGATGGCATTGCTTCCAGATTTACCTTGGTTCCTGCGGGCATTGGCTTATTACTGATTTCTTTTTTACCTGCAGTAGTTGCTTTTATCGGAAATATTCCTGCACTGGTTATTGGAGTGGTTTTACTTTATATGGTGTGTTCACAAATTGCAGCCGATTTAATTGTTACTTTCGGTGATAAATCCTTTTCCTTTAAAGGTGGTCTGATATGCGGTCAGCACCTTCCCCACCTTACTGGTACCCATACTGGGAAACGGTTTTGTAATAGGTACGTTGGCGATGCTTTTAATGGAGCATGTTGTTTACAAGAAAAAAGCATTTAATTTCAAACAACCGATGGAATGATATCCTATTTACAATTTGAATCTATAAAGTTAAACTTTTATTTTATACTAGCAATTATAAAGTTGTCAATCCAGAATTTGAATTATTTGCTACTTATGTTATAATTATAGTGACACCAATTCAAATTCAAGCTTTGGCAAGTACTCACAAAATTTTAAATAGCTAGTATAAATAAAATGAAAGGCGGCTATATAGATGGAACTTGTTAACAAACAGGTAGTACATAAGATTTTTGGGAAAGGAATCATCGTTAAATATAACGGTCTTTACATTGATATAGATTTTACGGAAGGATCCTCAAACAGTAAAAAATTTATTTTCCCCGATGCTTTTGATACTTATCTAACGCTTATCGATCAAAAAACAGCCAGCAAGGTCAATAAAATATTACAAAAAAGAAAAAAAGAAAATGAGGAAGAAAAACAAAGATTAAAAGCACAAAAGGCTTTACAAAAAGAAAAAAGGCGGCATTTTTTAGAACAAGAAAAACTTGCAAAAAGATACAGGAGTCCTAAAATCCACCCCTGCTCACAATCCGTTTTTTGGTGTAAAAAACCTGAGCTTAATCAAATTTTTGAGGAATGGAATGTCTTTACAGGGTTGATTAAAAGCGGAGCCAAACAGGGTCAGCCAAAGAGATTACCACGAATCAACCAAAACAGTGCTTGCCTGATCACTATAAGGGATCCTGATATGCAAGAAAAAGACAGACGGATTCAAGGTATGTTTATGGTAAATGAAAACTTTAACGCTAAGGCGGCTAAGGGAGGATGTATTCCCGCCCATCAAGAATACAGGTTACACCTCTCAAAACAAGAATCAAGGAAAATGCTTTTTTGGAACTATTATATCAACGAAAATTATCCCCATAAAATCACTTGGAAAACGGTGCGACACCGCTAATTTAACAATATTTGGATGGCGAACATTTTACAAGATGTTTTGTCCCTCAAGGAACAGCCTCAAGAGCGAGAATTAGCGAAGCATTTCCTAAACTATTTCTGCCAATTAAATCAAATAAAAATAGAGGCACTACCCGGGCCCAGTGGGGCATTAAAACAGATTCTTTAAAAGACATCAAAATAAATCCATCTAAAAAAGCATCAGCAAAGGCGGGCCTTTAAAAACCCACCTCCTAAGCTGTTTGCTTTTATATTTATGGAGCAACCTTTCTTCTAACCTACTTCGCTTGCCTCTTTTTGTTTTAGATATTTTCCCTGTAGTTGTTCAAATCTAATTCCGGAATACAAAAAACAAAGACTGGAAACAAAAAGAGAAACTCCAATGGTAATATAAAAAGCCCCCATTAGGTAGGCAGGAAAAATCTTCACCTGTCTGGCAACTACCCCGGCAGTTATCATAAAAGCCATAATACCATAGCCCTGCCAATTGAAAAAAGAAAAAATGCAGGGTTTTTCTATTTCTAAATTATAAATTCTACTTGAGTATTTTAGAAACACCTGCCAAAAAATAAACCTAAAGAAAAAAAATGCTACTACAAAACCCAAAGCAATATATGGCCATGGGGAATCCGTGCTGCCTAACACATCTTTTAAACCAATACTAAAAACTCTTTGGGCAGCAAAACCCCAAACGAAGGCTGCCACAAACAGTAAATTTCTTTTGGAAACCCTGAGTTTCCACCTTTCTAATTTAGGCATCCTCTCACCCCCTAAATATTGTACCTTTTTATTAAGCTCAAAAACTACTTTCTAAAAACTTATTGTACAACTTTTAATTTTATTATACAACATAAATTTGCTGATAAACACAAAGACATAAGGTAACAGTAATTCCCAGGTTAAAACTTGGTGGAAGAACTTTGTTATCCTATGTTTTTCCATGCATTATTCAATATTTATCATTATTTTAATCAAATTGTAATTGTATTCCAACTAATGATAGGGTATAATCAATTTATTAATAGTAATGGTTGCTAGTTAAAATA